>NZ_JBHZGN010000034.1:0-49463 GCF_049334135.1 Metapseudomonas cellulosilytica
AAGGGCTGTTCTTCGGCGGTGCCGGCAACTTCGACGTGGGCATGGGCAACGCCCTGGACAACACCATCGCCGGTGGTGCGGGCAGTGATGCGTTGTTCGGCATGGGCGGCAATGACTTGCTGATCGGTGGCGGCGGCAACGACATCTTCGTGTTCGGTGCGGGCTTCGGTCACGACACCATCGCCGACTTCACCGTCGGCCAGGACCGGTTGAACATCGAGAACCTGGGCATCACCGCGGCCAACTTCGCGGCCAACGCGAGCATCGTCGCCGTGGCGGGCGGTACCCAGGTCAACTTCGCCGGCGCCGACAGCATCACCCTGATAGGGGTGGCCGACCCCAACAGCGTCAACCTGGGTGACTTCATCCTGGCGAGCTGAGGAGGCCCTTGCCATTGCGTTGAGTTGAAGAAGGTCCGGAAGGTGTGGGGCATTTGCCCGACACCTTCCGGTTCAGCGGAGGACGGGCAATGAGTCCCTCCGCCACGTCTGGTTGTGGGGTCCAAGACAAGTGTCTGGACGGGGATGAATGGCGAAACTTCACGCGGAGCCTGTTATGAGTTCGATGATCCGGATTGGCATCGTTGACGACCATCCGCTGTTGAGGGATGGGGTCGCGATGGCGTTGAGCAAGATTGCCGACTTCCAGGTGGTCGAGCAGGGTGAGTCGGCCGATGACGCCGTGGCAATCGCGGCGCGATTCGCGCCGAATGTGCTGTTGATGGATGTGAACATGCCTGGTAGCAGTTTTGCGGCGGCGCGGGCCATCACCGAGGCTTCACCGGCGGTGAAGATCCTGATGCTGACGGTGTCCGAGTCCGTCGAGGATGCCTATGCGGCGTTCGAGGCGGGCGCCCAGGGCTATGCATTGAAAGGCATCAGTGGGCGCGAGCTGGTCAACGCCATCAGAAACGTTGCCGAGGGTGAGTCCTTCATCACCCCCAAGCTGGCCAGCAAGCTGCTGGGCAATTTCAGGAAGCAGGCGGGTGACAAGCAACGGGTCGAACTGAGCCATCGCGAAGAACAGGTGATTCGGGAGGTGTCGAAGGGGCTGACCAATCGCGAAGTGGCCATCAAGCTCGAGCTGAGCGAGAAGACCATCAAGTACTACATGACCAATGTCATGTACAAGTTGCACGCCCGTAACCGCACGGAGGCGGTCATCGCGGCGAAGCGGCATCTGGAGCGTGAGCAGATCTCCAGCCTTTGTGGCGCGCTTGCCGGCCGGCAGACGTGAATCGGGTGACCTGGATTTGCGCGAGCCGCTCGTCCCGACCCGACTATCGGATCCCGGATTGCGCCCTGAGTATGCAGCGGGACGGAGCAGGGGGGCGTAGCAAGGCGCAAGGTGTGCCGGATCAGTGCAGTTCGGCACTTTTCGCAGGGTTATCGCTGGTCGATTGGCATCAGTTGTGCTGATGGGGGTGTTGCTGTGGCAAGGCTTCTGTCGACCGCGTGGATTGCCTGCGTTGTGCTTAATGGAATAAGTAAATATCAATTAATAATTTTTTTATCTATATAGGTTTCCGGCATGATCTTCCTGCGCTTTCGGATGCCAGGAATGCACCATGTCTCTGCTTACCCTCCCCAATGCCCGCGAACTGACCAAGTCCGTGCGGGCCACCGTGCTGGTGTTCAAGGACCCTGCGTCCCAGGAACTGCTCAACCGCATCGAGCGCCTGGCCCCCAGCGAGGCCAATGCGCTGGTCATGGGCGAGACCGGAACCGGCAAGGAACTGGTGGCCCGACATATCCACAACCTCAGCCGGCGCGCGCACGGCCCCTTCGTGGCGGTGAACTGCGGCGCCTTCGCCGAGACGCTGGTGGAGAGCGAGCTGTTCGGTCATGAGAAGGGCGCCTTCACCGGCGCCACCAGCAGCAAGGCCGGCTGGTTCGAGGCGGCCAACGGCGGCACGCTGTTCCTCGACGAGATCGGCGACCTGCCGCTGAACATGCAGGTCAAGTTGCTGCGTGTGTTGCAGGAGCGGGAAGTGGTGCGCTTGGGTTCGCGCACACCGATTCCCATCGACGTGCGCCTGGTGGCTGCGACCAACGTGAATCTGGCGGACGCCGTGATCGCCGGGCATTTCCGCGAGGACCTCTTCTATCGGCTGCACGTGGCCAACATCAATCTGCCGCCACTGCGTGACCGCAAGGGTGACATCCTGCCCCTGGCCGAGTTCTTCCTCGGTGAGCATTGCCGGCGTCTCGGCTACACCCCGGCATCCCTGAGCGCGGACGCCGAGCGCAAACTGCTGGCCCACAGCTGGCCGGGCAATATCCGCGAACTGGAGAATGCCATCCACCACGCGCTGCTGGTGTGCCGCAACCGCCAGGTCCAGCCCGGCGATCTGAATCTGGTGGAGCTGCGCCTGGTGGCAGCGCGTCAGGATCTGCCACTCCAGAGCGCACGGCCTACCGACCTGCAAACGGCTCTGCAGGCCCTGTTCGAACAGAACGGGCCGGATCTCTACGAGCGGATCGAAGAACAGGTATTCCGCAGTGCCTACCGCTTCTGCCATGGCAACCAATTGCAGACGGCTCGTCTGCTGGGTATCAGCCGTAACATCGTGCGTGCGCGCCTGGAGAAGATCGGCGAGCTGGAAGCACCCTCCCGCAGCCCGACCGTCCGGTTGGCCTGACTGCCTCGCGCCCGGCTCCCGGCCGGGCTTGCCCCTCTCCCGATGTGCTGGCACTGGCCGGTATATTCGGCAAAAGACGGTTTTTTGACTGACGAAAATCGTTGATTTTGCACGTCGCCACCCGGCTCTTCCGGGCGGTGGCAAACAGCGGATTAACGGGGGCTTCCTGCGTGGAAGGCTCTATCTCGGGCTTTTCAGCCATTGGTGATGGACCCTAAAGGGGGTGGAAGTGGCCCCGAAGTGCCCCCATTATCATCTTTGTAAGTGTTTGTTTCTTGAGAATTGTCTTAAAAATCAAATACTTATTATGACAAATAGATAAAAAATGACCGCTACGACGGGTGCTTGACAGTGTTTTGGGCCGAATCTTTAGTCAGGTCTGTAAGAAATTGTTTCGTAGTGCGGACAGCTGCATCGTGAGGGCGCTGCAGCCTTAGCCGGGAAACAAACAGAGCTAGGGAGAACGTCATGAGCACTGCTTCGCAAATCGCGTTGCCGGGGGCGATTCCGCCCATTCCACGGCATCTCGCCGAATTTCACGGTCCACCAGGCCGATGACCCCGGCGCCGGCGCCAATCCGCCGACGCTATCAGGGATAGAACCTCCTGCTGAAGAGCGTGAATCGCGCTAGCACCAGCGTCGCTTCAAGGTAGGTGTCATCTAGTCCCCCAAATCCCGAAGTCAAGTCGAAAGCGTGGAGCCCTGTCCTTGCTGCCATGGCGCACGCCCTTACGCAGTCGGAATTGAGGAATCAGCAAAAATGGCAAACTTCAACCTGTCGGACCTGGATTTCATTCTTCAGCAGATTCTCATCGCCGAAGCCCATGCGGCCGGCCAGAATCTCCGTGACCTGCTGCCCAACGTGCAGGTGCCCTGGGGACTGCGCACCATCGATGGTTCCTTCAACAACCTGGTGATCGGGCAGAGCGAATTCGGTGCGGCGGACAACATTTTCCCGCGCCTGCTCGATCCGGTGTTCCGCACGGCGGATGCCGGCACCTCCTACGCGCAGACCAGCGGCACGGTGATCGACGCCCAGCCGCGGATCATCAGCAACCTGATCGTCGACTTCACCGCCAACAACCCGGCCGCGGTGGCCGCCGCCGCGCAGACCCCGGGTTCCACTACCGTGGCGAGCCCCGGTCTCGACGGGATATTCGGTACGGGGGATGACACCACCACCTTGTTCATCCCCAACGTGGCGCCGGATGCCGGGCTGTCAGCACCGTTCAACGCCTGGATGACCTTCTTCGGGCAGTTCTTCGACCACGGCCTGGACCTGGTGACCAAGGGCGGCAACGACATCGTGTTCATTCCGCTGCAGGCGGACGACCCGCGCTTCGTGGCGGGCAGCGCGACCAATTTCATGGTGGTGACCCGCGCCACCCAGTTCGGCGGACCGGGCCTGAACCAGAACACCACCTCGCCCTTCGTCGATCAGAACCAGACCTATACGTCCCACCCCTCGCACCAGGTGTTCCTGCGCGCCTACGAAATCGGTCCGGATGGCCATCCCCATGCCACCGGCAAACTGATCGTGAACCGTGACCTGGGCGCTGATCTCCAGTTCGGTACCGGCGACGACACCGTGACAGGCGGCATGGCCACCTGGGCGGTGGTCAAGGCCCAGGCCCGCGACATCCTCGGGATCGACCTGACCGACGCCAATGTGTTCGACGTGCCGCTGCTGGCCACCGATGCCTACGGCAACTTCATCAAAGGGCCCAACGGCTTCCCGCAAGTGGTGATGAAGGGGCCCGACGGCCTCGCCGGCACCGCCGACGACTTCCTCGTGGAAGGCAACCCGGCGGCACCCATCGACCTGACCAACGCGGTTGGCACCGGGCACCAGTTCCTCATCGACATCGCCCACAGCGCCGATCCCACCGGTGGGCTGGTGGCCGATGCCGACAACGTCATCGGCGATGACGGCAATCCGGCGACCTACGACAACGAATTGCTGGATGCGCACTACATCGCCGGCGACGGCCGGGTCAACGAGAACATCGGCCTGACCACCGTGCACCATGTGTTCCACTCCGAGCACAACCGCCTGGTCGAGCTGACCAAGAGCACACTGCTGGCCAGCAACGATGTGGCCGTCATCAACCCGTGGCTGCTGGTCCCGATAGCCAGCATTCCTGCCGATCTCGGCACCCTGCAATGGAATGGCGAGCGCCTGTTCCAGGCTGCCAAGTTCGGCACCGAGATGCAGTACCAGCACCTGGTGTTCGAGGAGTTCGCCCGCACCATCCAGCCGCAGGTGGACGAGTTCCTCGCGCCCACGGGCTATGACACCACCATCGATCCGTCGATCGTCGCCGAATTCGCCCATACGGTTTATCGCTTCGGCCATTCGATGCTGCTGGAAACCGTGGATCGCTTCGATCCCGCCTTCAATCCGGTCACCGCCGACCCGCTGCACCCGACCAACGCCCAGCAGATGGGCCTGATCTCCGCCTTCCTCAACCCGCTGGCCTTCGACGCCAGCGGCACGACTCCGGAGGACGCGGCCGGCACCATCGTTCGCGGGCTGACGCGCCAGGTCGGCAACGAGATCGACGAGTTCGTGACCGAGGCCCTGCGCAACAACCTGGTGGGGCTGCCGCTTGACCTGGCGGCCATCAACATCGCCCGGGGCCGCGACGCCGGTGTACCTTCGCTGAACGCCGCGCGCCGCGAGTTCTATCGCATGACCGGCGACGAGCAACTGACCCCATACACCAGTTGGGTGGATTTCGCCGGCCATCTGAAGCACGTGGAGTCGCTGATCAACTTCATCGCGGCCTATGGCACTCATACCAGCATCACCGGCGCCACGACCCTGGCCGCCAAGCGCCTGGCTGCCATGGAACTGGTGCTGGGGACCGATCAGAACGCCGATGGCCTGGTAGCCACCGACCGCCTGGACTTCCTCAACAGCACCAATGCCTGGGCCAGCGCTGCCGATGGCGTGACCACTACCGGCCTGGATGCGGTCGATTTCTGGATCGGCGGCCTGGCTGAAGAGAAGATGCCCTTCGGCGGCATGCTGGGCTCCACCTTCAACTTCGTCTTCGAGACCCAGTTGGAGGCGCTGCAGAACGGCGACCGCTTCTACTACCTGTCGCGTACCGCGGGGATGAACTTCGGCACCGAGCTGGAGAACAACTCTTTCGCCAAGCTGGTGATGAACAACACCGACGCCGTGCATCTGGCGAACGCGATCTTCTCCACCCCGACCTGGAACCTCGAGGTCGACCCGACCAAGCAGTTCAACCAGGCGGTGATTGCCGGCCCCGATGGTCTCGTCGGTACCCCCGACGACCTGCTCGGCAACGCCGACCCAACTGGTGGCACCACGATCAGTAGCGCGACCGGCACGGTGGAGTTCATCCCGCTGGTGATCCGCGACAACCCCGATACGGCCGGCCCGGACACCAACTTCCTGCACTACACCGGTGAGGACCATGTGGTCCTCGGCGGCACCGCCGGCAACGACATCATCATCTCCGGCGACGGCGACGACACGCTGTACGGCGATGAAGGCAACGACCAACTGGAAGGCGGCTACGGCAACGACACCGTGATGGGCGGCGCCGGCGACGACATCCTCAACGATGCCGGGGGCGACAACCGCATGGAAGGTGGCGCCGGCAACGACGTCATCCATGTCGGCAACATGATGGCTGGCGGCGCCGGCAACCTGATCCTCGGCGGCGACGGCAAGGACTTCATCGTCACCATCGAAGACATGTCCACCACCTTCGGTGGCCAGGGCGACGACTTCATCTACAGCGCCAAGACCAGCCTGCCGCCTACCGGCAACGAGGGTGACGACTGGATCGAGTGGGGCACCCAGGATGGCGCGCCGGGGGACAACTTCGCCCCCCTGCTGGCCGACAACGTGGTGGGTAATGACGTCTTCATCGGCGGTGGCGGCTTCGACGAGATGATCGGCGAGGGCGGCGACGACATCTTCGTCGGCAGTGATGCCCAGGACAAGATGGACGGCATGTCCGGCTATGACTGGGTCACCTACAAGAACGACCGGATCGGTGTGACCGTCGACCTGGCCCTGGCGGCCTTCCTCGGCATTGGTGAGGTGGGCGACCACATCGCCTTCCCGGTGGCGCAATCGCCGGCTTCGATCTTCGACCGTTTCGCCGAGGTGGAAGGCCTCTCGGGTTCGGACTTCGCCGATATCCTGCGCGGCGACGACGTGGACCCGGCCACCATCGTCAACCACGGCGGTGCCACCGGCAGCGCGCTGTCCAACTTCGGCCTGATCAGCGGCCTGCGGGACTTCGTCGGCGCAGCCGTGACCCTGGGCGTCGGGCCGGATGGCATAGCCGGAACGGCGGACGACGCCATCCCGGTCTTCCTCGGCGGCAACATCATCCTCGGCGGCAGCGGCAGCGACATCATCGAAGGCCGCGGCGGCGACGACCTGATCGATGGCGACCGCTGGATCAACGTGCGCATCAGCATCCGCGACGACGCCGGCGTCGAGATCGGCACTGCCGACAGCATGATCGGCGTGATCCAGAACAAGACTGGCGCGCTGGCGGGTACCGCGGCCAACCTGACCCTGATGTCCGCCGTGCTCAGCGGCACCATCAACCCCGGCCAACTGGTGGCTGTGCGTGAGATGCTGACAGGGACCGCGGCCTTCGACACGGCCAACTACCGCGGTTCCAGCGCCGACTACGACGTCGTCGCCAATGCCGACGGTTCCTTCACCGTGACCGACAATGTGCTTGATCGTGACGGCACGGACCGGCTGACCAACATCGAGCGCCTGCAGTTCGCCGACGGGGCCATGGTCCTGGTTCCGGGGCTGAACGCCGAGCCGGTGGGCGCGCTGACCATCAGCGATACCAATGGCGGGGCGCTGGAGGTCGGCGACTTCCTCACCGTGTCGAGCGCGGGCGTGACCGATGCCGACAACCCTGGCGGCACCATCACCGACGTGAACTTCGTCTGGCAGGTCGAGCGCATAGCCGGCTCCGGTGTGTTCGAGGACATCATCGCCGCGCCGGCGGGTGACCTCGCCTTCATGAGCGCCAACGGCACGCGCTTCCGCATCACGCCGGATCTGTCCGGGCTCTCGCTGCGCGTGAAAGGCGTCTATGCCGATGCCAACGGCACCACCGAGCAGATCTTCTCGGTAGCCACCGGCCCCGTGGCGGCTTTTGTCGCACCGGCGCCGACCTTCACCCCCGATCCGGGACCGGGGGTCGCGCAAAGCGGGCCGGGCATCCAGCTGGTGCGTTCGGACCTGAACTTCATCCTCGACCAGATCCGCATCGCCGAGGCCCATGCCGCCGGTGCCGACCTGCTGTCCCTGGTGCCCAACGTGCGCGCCTCGGCCGGCCTGCGCACGGTCACCGGTGAATTCAACAACCTGCTGGAGTTCTCCGGCTTCGACCAGAGCCAGTTCGGCGCCGCCGACAACCTCTTCCCGCGGCTGCTGCCCGGGGAGTTCCGTCCCGCCGAAGGGGGGACAACCTACGACTCGGCCACCGATGTGCTCGACTCCCAGCCGCGCACCATCTCCAACCTGATCGTCGATCAGACCGCCAACAACCCGGCGGCGCTGGCGACGGCGTTCGATCCTGGCCTGGATGGTCTCCTCGGCACGGCTGACGATGTGCTGAAGGACGGTGTGCAGGTGGTCACCGGAACCCGCACCGACGGCTCGACGTTCGAGACCTTCTTCTTCGCCAACGAAAAACCGGATGCCGGCCTGTCGGCGCCGTTCAACGCCTGGATGACCTTCTTCGGGCAGTTCTTCGACCATGGCCTGGACCTGGTCACCAAGGGTGGCAGTGGCACCGTGTTCATGCCGTTGAACGCGGATGACCCGCGCTTCGTTGCCGGCAGCCCGACCAACTTCATGGTCCTGACCCGGGCTACTCAGTTCGCCGGTCCCGGGGCAGACGGCATTCTCGGCACCGCGGACGATACGCGGGAGACGCAGAACACCACCTCGCCCTTCGTCGACCAGAACCAGACCTACAGCTCGCACCCGTCGCACCAGGTGTTCCTGCGCGCCTATACGCTCAATGCCGCTGGTGATCCGGTGGCCACCGGCAAGCTGATCACCAACCGCGACCTGGGCGCCGATGGCGTGTTCGGCACCACCGACGACCGCGAGATCGGTGGCATGGCCACCTGGGCGGTGGTCAAGGCCCAGGCTCGTGACATCCTGGGGATCAACCTCACCGATGCCGATTTCGACAACGTGCCGCTGCTGGCCACCGATGCCTACGGCAACTTTGTTCGCGACCCCATCACCGGGTTCCCGCAAGTGGTGAAGGTGGGACCGGATGGACTGCCGGGCACAGCTGACGATGTGCTGGAGTCGGGTACTCCGTCGGCACCTGTGGATCTGACCGATGCCGTGCGCACCGGCCACCAGTTCCTCATCGACATCGCGCATACCGCCGTTCCGGTCGACAGCCAGACCGGCTTGGCGCTCACCCCGGATGCGGACAATGTCATTGGCGGCACACCTGCGCCCGGCACCTACGACAACGAGTTGCTGGACGCGCACTACATGGCCGGCGACGGCCGGGTCAACGAGAACATCGGCCTGACCGCGGTGCACGCGATCTTCCACTCCGAGCACAACCGCCTGGTCGAGCAGACCAAGTCCACTGTGCTGGCCAGCAATGACGTCGCGTTCCTTAACGAATGGTTGCTGACCCCGGTGGAGATCTTCCCCACAGGGGCCGCGGTCGACACTCTGCAGTGGAATGGCGAGCGGCTGTTCCAGACCGCCAAGTTCGGCACCGAGATGCAGTACCAGCACCTGGTGTTCGAGGAGTTCGCGCGGACCATCCAGCCCAACGTCGACCCGTTCTTCGCGCCGACCCAGGTCTATGACGTCAACCTCGATCCCTCGATCGTCGCCGAGTTCGCCCACACGGTTTACCGTTTCGGCCACTCGATGCTGACCGAGACGGTCGATCGCTTCGATGCCAACTTCAACGTCGTCGATGGCGATCCGCTTGCCGCGGGCAATCAGCAGATCGGCCTGATCCAGGCCTTCCTCAACCCCCTGGCCTACGAGGCCAGCGGCCTGACACCCGAAGAAGCCACCGGCGCCATCGTTCGCGGTTTGACCCGCGAGGTCGGCAACCAGATCGACGAGTTCGTCACCGAGGCGCTGCGCAACAACCTGGTGGGCCTGCCACTCGACCTGCCGGCGCTGAACATCGCCCGGGGCCGTGATGCCGGGGTTCCGTCCCTCAACCATGCCCGTGCGCAGTTCTACGAGGCTACGGGGGACAGCAACCTGAAGGCGTACACCAGCTGGGCCGATTTCGCGATGCACCTCAAGCATGCGGAGTCGCTGATCAACTTCATCGCGGCCTATGGCACCCATGCCACCATCACCGCGGCCACCACCCTGGCCGACAAGCGCGCGGCGGCAACCGCCATCGTCCTTGGCGGGGCTGGTGCGCCCGCCGACCGCGTGGCCTTCCTCAATGGTCCGGCGGCCACCACCGGCCTGGATTCGGTGGACTTCTGGATCGGCGGCCTGGCCGAGAAGGTCACGCCCTTCGGCGGCATGCTGGGTTCGACCTTCAACTTCGTGTTCGAGAACCAGTTGGAGAAACTGCAGGACGGTGACCGCTTCTACTACCTGGAGCGCACCGCCGGCATGAACTTCAATGCCGAGCTGGAAGGCAACAGCTTCGCCAAGCTGATCATGGCCAACTCCAGTGCGACCCACCTGCCGGCCATTGTGTTCAATACGCCGACCTGGACACTGGAGGTCGATCCGACCAAGCAGCACACCGGCCTGAACGATCCGGGCCCGGATCTTATCCAGGGCACCCTGGACGACGTGGTAGGACCCGACGGCATCGCCGGCAACTCCGACCCGCTGGGCGACAACCCGCTGCTGCCGCTGGTGGTGCGCGACAACCCGGCGACGGCAGGGGCTGACACCAACTACCTGCGGTACACCGGTGAAGACCACGTCGTGCTCGGTGGTTCGGCCAACGCGGACATCCTGCGCTCCGGCGATGGCGACGACACCCTCTACGGCGACGGCGGCAACGACCGGCTCGACGGTGGCTACGGCAACGACTTCATCAATGGTGGCAACGACGACGACATCATCACGGACCTGGGTGGTGACGACAACATCAAGGGTGAGAACGGCAACGACGTGATCCAGGGCGGCAATGGCGTCAACCTGATCCTCGGCGGCTTCGGCAACGACTTCATCATTACCGGCGAAGACGCCAGCGAAGCCTTCGGCGGCCAGGGCAACGACTTCATCCTGGGCTCGAAGGCCAACGAACAGGACATGGGCAACGAAGGTGACGACTGGATCGAGGCCGGTACGTCCGACGGCGCCCCCGGCGATAACTTCGATCCTGCCGGTAACGACCCGATCGCCGGCAACGACATCTACGTCGGCAGTGGCGAGAACGACAAGTTCAACGGCGAAGGTGGTGACGACATCATGGTCGGCAGCACCGGCCAGGGCGACCGCTATATAGGTAGCTCCGGCTACGACTGGGCGACCTTCAAGAACGACCGCATGGGCGTCACCATCGACATCAGCGACCGTTTCTTCGACCAGCCGGTGCAACCCGGCTCCGGGGCTTCGGTGCTGGCTCGCTTCGACTTCGTCGAAGGGCTGTCGGGTTCGGCCTTCAATGACGTCCTGAGTGGCGACGATTCCGACGCCGCCTCGCTGGCGGTGGCCGGGGCCAAGGGCAGCGTGCTGACCAACATGGGGCTGATCTCCGGCCTGCAGGCCTACCTCAACGAGGTGCTCTCGACCGCAGCGGTGCCCGCGGTGACCTTCTTCGATGGTGGCAACATCATCCTCGGCGGCAGTGGCAGCGACATCATCGAAGGTCGTGGCGGCAATGACGTGATCGACGGCGACAAGTGGCTGAACGTGCGCATCAGCGTACGCACCAACCCCCTCGACCCGACCACCGAGATCGACAGCGCCGACAGCATGACCACCCTGGTGCAATCCATGGTCTCGGGCCGCTACAACGCCGGAATGCTGGTGGCCGTCAGAGAGATCGTGCAGGGCGACGACTCCATCGACACGGCGGTGTACAGCGGCAGGATGGGCGACTATGACGTGATCATCAACGACCGTGGCACGGTCGACCAGCACGATGACATCGTCACCGTCAGGGATACCAACGGTATAGACGGCACGGACACCCTGACCGGCATCGAGCAGCTGCAGTTCGCCGACGGCAGCATGCTCCTGGTTCCGGATCGCAATGCCGCGCCGGTCGGCCTGGTGACCGTCAATGATCCCACGCCGGATGTGGGGTCGCTGATGGAGGCCTTCATCGACGGTGTCACCGACGCCGACAACCCCGGCGGCGTGACCGGCCCGGTGTCCTACTACTGGCAGGCCGAAACCGCCGCGGGCAGCGGTGTGTTCGAGGACATCACCTTCGTGGCGGCGGGCGAGGTGTCCCGCGCCACCGGCAAGACCTTCCGCCTCACCGCGGAACAACTGGGCCTGGTCCTGCGGGTCAAGGCGATCTACCGGGACGGCCACGGCGTGCTGGAAACGGTGTTCTCCGCTCCCACACTGGCAGTCGCGCCGGCGGCCAATGACCTGCCCACCGGTGCGCCGGTGATCAGCGACACTACGCCCTTCAGCGGCCAGGCGCTGCTAGCGAGTCGTGGGACCATCGCCGATGCGGATGGCCTGACCTCCGCGACCTTCAGCTTCCGCTGGCAATCGTCGAGCGATGGCGGGGCGACCTTCACCGACATCCCCGGCGCGAACTCGGTGAGTTTCACCCCGGGCGATGGGGAGGTCGGCCGGCAACTGCGGGTGGTGGCGACCTTCACCGATGATGGTGGCACTACCGAGACCGCCACTTCCGCTGCCACCGGGGTGGTGGGCGTCTCCCTCACTGGCACCGACCTTGGTGAAACCCTGGCGGGAAGCCTCGGCTCCGACCTGCTCAACGGCATGGGCGGCAGCGACCTGCTGATCGGCGGGCTTGCCGACGACACCCTCAACGGCGGTGCCGGCAACGACATCATGTTGGGCGGTGGCGGCAACGACACCATGACCGGCGGTGTCGGTGACGACATCTACGAGATCACCGAGGCCGGCGATGTGGTGGTGGAACTGCCGGGCGAAGGCCATGACACGATATCGACCTCGCTGAGCAGCTTCACCCTGGCCGACAACTTCGAGGGCCTGTTCTACGGTGGTAGCGGCAACTTCAACGGTACCGGCAACGCCGCGGACAACGTGCTGGTGGGCAACGGCGGCAACGACGTGCTGAACGGTGCCGGCGGCAACGACACCATGGCCGGCGGCGCGGGCAACGACACCTATGCCGTTGCCGAGGCGGGCGACCTGGTGATCGAGCTGCCCGGTGGTGGCGTGGACACGGTGCAGACCTCGCTGGCCAGCTACGTGCTCGGCGCCAACCTCGAGAACCTGACCTACGTCGGCACGGGCGACTTCAGCGGTATCGGCAACGCGCTGGCCAACGTGATGATTGGCGGCAGCGGCAATGACCTGCTGATCGGTGGCGGCGGCGCCGACACCATGAGCGGCGGCCTGGGCGACGATATCTACGAAGTGACCGACGCTGGGGATGGGGTGAACGAACTGGCCGGCGAGGGTCATGACACGGTGTCGACCTCGCTGAACAGCTACACCCTGGGTGCCAACCTCGAAGGGCTGTTCTTCGGCGGTAGCGGCAACTTCACCGGTATCGGCAACGAGCTCGAGAACGCCATCGTCGGCGGTGCGGGGAACGACACGCTGATCGGCAAAGGTGGGGCGGACGTGATGGCCGGCGGCCAGGGCAACGACATCTACGAAGTCACCGAGTTCGGCGACATCGTGCTCGAACTCGCTGGCGCCGGCACCGACTCGGTGTCGACCTCGCTGTCGGTGTACGAGCTGGGGGCGAACCTCGAAGGGCTGTTCTTCGGCGGTGCCGGCAACTTCGACGTGGGCATGGGCAACGCCCTGAACAACACCATCGTCGGTGGTGCGGGCCAGGATGCCCTGTTCGGCATGGGCGGCGACGACTACCTGGTCGGTGGCGGCGGTAACGATATCTTCGTGTTCGGTGCGGGCTTCGGCCACGACACCATCGCGGACTTCGATACCAACCCGGTGGGTGGAGTGGACCGGCTGAACGTCGAGAACCTGGGGATCACCGCGGCCAACTTCGCGGCCAACGTGAACATCCACGCGGTGGCGGCCGGCACGGAGATCAACATCGGCGCCGACAGCATCACCCTGGTGGGTGTGGCTGATCCCAACAGCGTGACCCTGGCGGACTTCATCCTGGCAAGCTGAGGAGGCCCTTGCCATTGCGTTGAGCTGAAAGTCCGGAAGGTGTGGGGCATTTGCCCCACACCTTCCGGTTCAGCTGTCTGGACAGGAGTAAACATCCACGTTCGTAGAACGTGGACTTGCGTTTTCCCCTATAAGGGTGCAGAGCCTACCTGCGCATCTTGGGCACAACTTCTGCACTTGCCCCACCGTAGGATGCGCCACGCGCACCGATCACGGGTTCCCCCTGCACCTCATCAGATCCTGAATTGCGCCCTGGCCCGGGTTCCGGCATGGGGTGCTGATTCAATGTTGAACGAGCCGCCCAGGGATTCGACGCGATAACGCATGCCGACAAGGCCCAGGTGAGTCCGGCCCCGGCCTGGCACGTTCGGTTTCTCGGTCGAAATACCCTCTCCGGCATCTTCCACTTGTACTTCCAGCAATCCTTCGCGGTAAGAGGCACTGAGTTTCTGGCCCTTTCCTCCGGCGTGAATATAGGCATTGCTCAGCGCTTCCTGGGCGAAGCGATAGATACAGATCTTGTGCGATACCGGCACATCTCCCGGAAGAGCATCGAGTTCCAGGTCGACTCTTGTCTCGGTCCGCTCCTCATGCCGCGCAGCAAGCAGAACCAGCGCTTCGTGCAGGGTCAGGTCGTTGACTTCCGGAAGTGCCAGGCCGAGGGAAATTTCACGTACTTCGTTCAATGCGTCCTGACCCGCGCGCCTGATCATATCGAGAACCTCCCGACTCGAACCATTATCCGAATCTTCGAGTTCCTCGAGACGAAGGAGAATAAGTGACAGCAATTGCGCCGGACCATCATGCAGGTCCGCCCCGATACGGCGCAGGGTAAGTTCGTTGATCCTGGCGTATTCACGGTTGGCTGCATCGACCTTGCGTTGAAGGGTGGCATTGTTCGAGTGCAGTCTGGCTTGCTCCTGCATCCTTGAGCGGAGTGCTGTTTCCTGCTCCTTGATTATCTTGTCTCCCCGGCGGACGATGAAGAACAGCAGGAGAAGCATGGAAAGGGTTGCCGCTCCGACAATCGTCCATACCTTGACGCGAACCTTGTTTATTTCCCGATGTAGCGCCTCGGCCGTTTCGTAGAACTCGCCAATGGCAATTATTCTTCCTGTGCCCGCTTCGCGAAGTGGCGCATATATTTCATAAAGAGGGGAACTCAGGCTTCGCTCGAAAGCATCCTCGATATTGCCGCCGGCGGCGTCATCGATTTCATCGTCCAGTGCCGTAACTGTCCTGCCGGTCAAGGCCTGCTCAAGCTCAATTGTCGGAAAGCTCCTCTGGATCAAGGACTTGTTTGTGCTGTAGATGATGGTTCCGTCCGGCAGCCAGACCTTCACCGAGATGACATGGGTGCTCAGGGAAGTTTCCGATAGAAGTTTATCGATGGCCTGGATGGTTTCGTCGGGTAGTGTTCTGGAAGTGGTCAATCCCTGGACGAAGGGTTCGAGAAAGTTCTCCATATAGCGCGCCCCGGTTTCAGCCGCGGCCTGAACCGTTGCGTCTTCGATGCTCTGGCTGACGAGATTGCCAACGAACGTCATGGTCAGGCCGAGAATGAGTGCCGCGCAGAGAATGAATTGGGTGGAGCGGCTCAAGTGGCGCAGTTTTCCCCGGTTTCCCAACGTTTCAGATAAACCCGCGCCAGACGTTTGGCCAACGTCGGATTCGACCAAGGTCGAGTCCGATTCAATGACCAAAGTCTCATCAATTGGCTGGTCTTTTGTCTCTGTACTCATTCGGAGAGCACCTCTTTACTCAATATTGAGTGTATGACCTTCGTTCATATCTGGTTTCGGGAGGCTGCGATGAATGACTTTCATGGCTTCTCGTCAAATATGAACAAGTGCAATCCTGGCGGGCAAGAAACGGAACATCCTGCTTGCAGTATGGCCGGTCATGCACTTGCAGTGCTGTCATCCAATTGTCCAGTCGCCGAGGTTGGAAATGCTCGCACACTGGGTATTCAGGCAAAGTTCCATCTGCTTGAAACCATTGTCATTGACGTTCTCCCGTACTCCCTCCAGTACAACAGTGTGCGAGCTACTTCCAAACATAAACAAACTTGCGATTCCAGTTATTTCATGAGTCGGCTGCTGGATACGTGGAATCAATCTTCCGGACCTCTTGGGCAATTCGTGGTCGGCGCCAGTTTTCTCAGGGATGAAAGGCTCGGTGCACAAGCCAGATGGGCGCAGAGCCGTATCAACATCACCAGTTAAGCATCGAGGAAACAGCAATGGCCAGTTTCATCAAGTCCGATCTCGACTTCATTCTCGAGCAAATCATCATTGCCGAGACGCACGCGTCCGGCGCGAGCCTGGTCGATCTGCTGCAGAACGTGGAAGTCCCCTTCGGCCTGCGTACCGTCTCCGGCATCTACAACAACCTTGCCAGCTCCCAGATCGGTTTCGGCTCCGCCGACACAGTCTTCCCGCGCCTGACCACGCCCGTGTTCAATACCGCGCAGGTGCGGCCGGCCGGCTTCTTCGGTCCCGCCGATCCCGGCGGCACCACGCCGACCTCCTATCTCCAGACCAGCGGGGCGGTCTTCGACGCGCAGCCGCGCATCATCAGCAACCTGATCGTCGACCAGACCCCCAACAACCCGGCGGCGGTCGCGGCCGCGGCGGCCAACCCCGATTCACAGCTCGTCACCACCCCCGGACTGGATGGCCTGTTCGGCACCGCCGACGACAAGCCGGTCTTCCAGATCCCCAACATCACTCCGGATGCGGGCCTGACCGTACCCTTCAACCAGTGGATGACCTTCTTCGGCCAGTTCTTCGACCATGGCCTGGACCTGGTCATCAAGGGCGGCAGCGGCACCGTGTTCATTCCGCTGCAACCGGACGATCCGCTGTTCGTGCCCGGCAGCTCGACCAACTTCATGGTGCTGACGCGGGCCACCAACCTGCCTGGTCCCGATGGCATCCTCGGCACCGCCGACGACATCCACGAGCAGAGCAACACCACCTCGCCCTTCGTCGACCAGAACCAGACCTACAGCTCGCACCCGTCGCACCAGGTGTTCCTGCGCGCCTATACCCTCAATGCCGCCGGCGACCCGGTGGCCACCGGCAAGCTGATCACCAACCGTGACCTTGGCGCCGACGGGCATTTCGGCACCGCCGACGATGTGGAGATCGGCGGCATGGCCACCTGGGCCGTGGTCAAGGCGCAGGCCCGCGACATCCTCGGGATCAACCTGACCGACGCCGATGTATTCGATGTGCCGCTGCTGGCCACTGACCTCTATGGCAACTTCATCAAAGGTCCGAACGGCTTCCCGCAAGTGGTGATGAAGGGCCCCGACGGCATCGCCGGCACGGCCGACGATGTGCTGGTGGAAGGCAACCCGCTGGCGCCGATCGACCTGACCAATGCCGTGCGCACCGGCCACCAGTTCCTCATCGACATCGCCCACAGCGCCGATCCCACCGGTGGGCTGGTGGCCGATGCCGACAACGTGATTGGCGACGACGGCGACCCCACGACCTTCGATAACGAGTTGCTGGATCGGCACTACATCGCCGGTGACGGCCGGGTCAACGAGAACATCGGCCTGACCACGGTGCACGCGATCTTCCACTCCGAGCACAACCGCCTGGTCGAGCAGACCAAGGCGACCGTGCTCGCTTCCGCCGACCTCGCTTTCCTGAACCAGTGGCTGATGCCTGACGCCCAGCTCACGGCACTGCCGGTGACACCGGCCGAAGTCGCGGCCTTGCAGTGGAACGGCGAGCGCCTGTTCCAGGCGGCCAAGTTCGGCACCGAGATGCAGTACCAGCACCTGGTGTTCGAGGAGTTCGCCCGCACCATCCAGCCGCAGGTGGACGTCTTCCTGGCGCCCATGGGCAACGACACCACGATCAACTCGGCGATCGTTGCCGAGTTCGCCCACACGGTGTTCCGCTTCGGCCACTCGATGCTGCTGGAGACGATCGATCGCTACGATCCGAACTTCAATGTGGTCGGTGACGGCAATCCGACTGACCCGGGCAATCAACAGACCGGCCTGATCGCGGCCTTCCTCAACCCGCTGGCCTTTGCTGACAGTGGACCCACTCCTGAAGAGGCGGCAGGCGCCATCGTCCGCGGGGTGACCCGCCAGGTCGGCAACGAGATCGACGAG
Source organism: Metapseudomonas cellulosilytica (assembly GCF_049334135.1). Lineage (NCBI taxonomy): Bacteria > Pseudomonadati > Pseudomonadota > Gammaproteobacteria > Pseudomonadales > Pseudomonadaceae > Metapseudomonas > Metapseudomonas cellulosilytica. The sequence goes on from NZ_JBHZGN010000034.1 coordinate 18,097, forward strand.
TTCGTGACCGACGCGGTGCGCAACAACCTGGTCGGCCTGCCGCTCGACCTTGCGGCCCTCAACCTGACGCGGGGCCGCGACACCGGCATCCCGTCCCTGAACGCGGCGCGGCGCGAGTTCTACCACATGACCGGCGACAGCCAGCTGACCCCTTACACCAGCTGGGCTGATTTCGTGATGCACATGAAGCACCCGGAATCGCTGATCAACTTCATCGCCGCCTACGGCACCCACGACACCATCACCAGCGCTACGACCCTGGCGGACAAGCGCGCCGCCGCCGCCGCCATCGTCCTGGGTGGTGTCGGGGCGCCGGCGGATCGCCTCGACTTCCTGCAAAGCACCGGCGCCTGGGCCAGCACGGCCGGCGCGGACGGCATCCTGCACACGGCTGACGACGTCACCATCACCGGCCTGGACAACGTCGATTTCTGGATCGGTGGCCTGGCTGAAGAGAAGATGCCCTTCGGCGGCCTGCTGGGTTCCAGCTTCAACTTCGTCTTCGAGACCCAGTTGGAGAACCTGCAGAACGGCGATCGCTTCTACTACCTGGCGCGTACCGCGGGGCTCAACTTCGGCACCGAGCTGGAGAACAACTCCTTCTCCAACCTGGTGATGCTCAACAGCGACGCCACTCACCTGCCGGCCAACATCTTTCAGACACCGGCCTTGACCCTGGAAGTCGACCCGACCCTGCAGTTCAACCCGAGCGTGGTGGCCGGCCCCGACGGCATCGTCGGTACGGCCGACGATCTGCCTGCCAGTGCCGATCCCTTCGGCCCGTCGGACCACCCGATCGGCTCACCACGCGTCGATTTCATCACCCCGCTGGTGATCCGCGACAACCCCGACACCGTGGGGCCGGATACCAACTACCTGCACTACACCGGCGGCGATACGGTCGTGCTCGGCGGCACGGCGGGCAACGACATCATCATTGCCGGCGATTCGGATGACGACACCGTCTATGGCGATGCCGGCAACGACCGGCTCGATGGCGGCTACGGCAACGACAACCTGTTCGGCGGCGCCGGGGACGACATCATCACCGACATCGGCGGCGACGACACCATTCGTGGCGAGGACGGCAACGACGTCATCCAGGCCGGCAATTCGACCATCGCCGGCAATAACCTGGTGCTGGGTGGCGCCGGCAAGGACTTCATCATCACCACCGAAGACATCACGATGAGCTTCGGCGGCGCGGGTGACGATTTCATCCTCGGTGCCACGGTCAACCTCGCACCGACCGGCAACGAAGGCGATGACTGGATCGAAGGGGGGACCCAGGACGGCGCACCGGGCGACAACATGAGCCCGACCCTGACCGACGATGTTCCGGGCAACGACATCTTCGTCGGCAAGGGCGGTTTCGATGAAATGATCGGCGAGGGCGGCGACGACATTTCTGTCGGCAGCGATGCCCAGGACAAGTTCGACGGCATGTCCGGTTTCGACTGGACCACCTACAAGAACGACAAGTACGGCGTCACCGTCGACATGGTGGTGCCGTTCTTCAGTCCCTATCATCCGATGGTCAACGCGGACGACGCCATCGTGGGCGCATTCGCGCAATCGGCCGATGCCGTCTACGACCGTTTCGCGGAAGTGGAAGGGCTGTCCGGGTCGGCATTCGGCGACTTCCTGCGCGGCGATGAGCAGAACGCGGCGATCATCGCCAACATCACCGCCCGGGGCAGCATCCTCACCAACTTCGACCTCATCAGCGGGCTACGTGACCTGCTCGGCGAGGCGGCAGCCGGTCCGGACGGCATCCTGGGCACCGCAGATGACCAGTTCGGCGCGGGCAACATCATCCTGGGTGGCGATGGCAGCGACATCATCGAAGGCCGTGGCGGCAGCGACGTCATCGACGGCGACAAGTGGCTCAACGTGCGCATCAGCGTGCACCAGAACCTGGATGGCACCGGGCCTGAGATCGCCAGCTTCGACAGCATGGTGCCGCTGATCCCGCTCATGCTGAACGGCACCTTCAACCCTGGCCAACTCGTCGCGACGCGGGAGATCCTGCCGGGAGCGGGGGGCTTCGACACTGCCAACTTCCTCGGCCCGCTGGCGAACTACAGCATCGCGGTCAACGGCCTGGTGATCGACCCCACCGTGCCGCTGGATATCGGCGTCAATGACATCGTCACCGTGACCGACAATGTCGGCCAGGAAGAAACCGACCGCCTGACCCATATCGAACGGCTGCAGTTCTCCGATCAGGCCGTGGTCCTGGTGGCCGGGCAGAATGCCGAGCCGGTGGGGGCGCTGACCGTCAGCAACACCGCCCCGACCGTTGGCCAGACGTTGACCGCGTCGGCGGCGGCCATCCGTGATGGAGACAATGCAGGTGGCGTCATCCACAACTCCATCAGTTACGTGTGGCAGGTGGAAGCGGCGGCGGGCTCGGGCGTCTTCGAAGACATCATCGTCGGCCCGGGGCGCATCGGCGTCGGATTCGAGCGGGCGGATTCGCCGACCCTGGTCGTGACACCGGATCTGGCCGGCCTGGTGATTCGGGTCAAGGCGATCTATGTCGACGACCACGGCGTGGCCGAGCAGGTGTTCTCGGCACCCACCACGGCGGTTGCGGCCGGGGCTCCGGCTGCCGCGCCGGCACCGTCGCTGATCGATCCCCAGACCACGGCACCCAGTACCGGCGTGCATTACACGCAATCGGACCTCGCCTTCATCCTCGATCAGATCGTGATCGCGGAGCGCAACGCCGCGGGTGAGAACCTGCAGTCGCTGCTGCCGAACGTCCGGGTGCCTTATGGGCTGCGCACCGTAATGGGCACGGAAAACAACGTGCTCCAGTCCCAGACCGAGTTCGGCGCCGCCGATACGGTCTTCCCGCGCCTGACCACGCCGAATTTCAGAGCGGCTGACGCGGGCACCAGTTACACCCAGACCAGCGGCCTGGTGATCGATTCGCAGCCGCGCACCATCAGCAACCTGATCGTCGACCAGACCGCCAGCAACCCGGCAGCGGTCGCGGCCACCTTCGATCCTGGCCTGGACGGTATCCTCGGTACGGCTGACGACGTGTTGAAGGTCGGTGCTCAGGTGGTCACCGGAACCCGTACCGATGGCACGACGTTCCAGACCTTCTTCGATCCGAACCTGAGCCCCGATGCGGGCCTGACCGCGCCGTTCAACCAGTGGATGACCTTCTTCGGCCAGTTCTTCGACCATGGCCTGGACCTGGTGATCAAGGGGGGCAGTGGCACCGTGTTCATCCCGCTGCAGCCGGACGATCCACTGTTCGTACCGGGCAGCCCGACCAACTTCATGGTGCTGACGCGGGCGACCAATCTGCCTGGCCCGGACGGCGTGCTCGGCACGGCGGACGATATCCACGAGAACACCAACACCACCTCGCCCTTCGTCGACCAGAACCAGACCTACAGCTCCCATCCGTCGCACCAGGTGTTCCTGCGCGCCTATGTGCTCAACGCTGCGGGCGATCCGGTGGCCACCGGCAAGCTGATCACCAACCGCGACCTGGGCGCCGACGGTGTGTTCGGCACCGCGGATGACGTGGAGATCGGCGGCATGGCCACCTGGAAGGTGGTCAAGGCGCAGGCCCATGACATCCTCGGCATCAACCTGACCGATGCCGACTTCAACAATGTGCCGCTGCTGGCCACCGACGCCTACGGCAATTTCATCAAGGGCCCGAACGGTTTCCCGCAGGTGGTGATGGTGGGGCCGGATGGCATTGCCGGGACCGCTGACGACGTGCTGGTGGAAGGCAATCCGCTGGCGCCGGTCGACCTGACCAATGCCGTGCGCACCGGTCATGCCTTCCTCAACGACATCGCCCACACCGCCGTTCCGATCGATGAGCAGACCGGCGCCGCGCTGCTGCCCGATGCCGACACGGTTGCCGGCGGAACGCCTGCGCCGGGCTTCTACGACGACGAGCTGCTGGACGCGCACTACATCGCCGGTGACGGTCGGGTCAACGAGAACATCGGCCTGACCACCGTCCACTCGATCTTCCACCACGAGCACAACCGCCTGGTCGACCACACCAAGGAGGTGTTGCTGGCGACTGCGGCAAGCGGTGACCTGTCGTTCCTGAACGAGTGGCTGCTGACGCCTGTCACGACCCTTCCAGCCGATACCTCGACCCTCGACTGGAATGGCGAGCGGCTGTTCCAGGCGGCCAAGTTCGGCACCGAGATGCAGTACCAGCACCTGGTGTTCGAGGAGTTCGCGCGGACCATCCAGCCGATGGTCGATCCGTTCTTCGCGCCGACCCAGGTCTATGACGTCAACCTCGATCCGTCGATCGTCGCCGAGTTCGCGCACACGGTGTATCGCTTCGGGCACTCGATGCTGCTGGAGCAGGTCGACCGTCTGGACCCGAACTTCGCCTCGAGCGACATCGGGCTGATCCAGGCCTTCCTCAATCCGCTGGAGTTCGCCGCCAGCGGTCCCACTCCGGAAGAAGCGGCCGGTGCCATCGTGCGCGGGGTGACCCGTCAGGTGGGCAACGAGATCGATGAGTTCGTCACCGAGGCCTTGCGCAACAACCTGCTCGGACTGCCACTGGACCTGGCCTCCATCAACCTGGCGCGCGGCCGCGATACCGGCATCCCGTCGCTGAACGCTGCCCGGCGGGAGTTCTATAGCGCCACCGGCGATGCGGAGCTCAAGCCGTACTCGAGCTGGGCGGATTTCGTGCAGCACATGAAGCACCCGGAATCGCTGATCAACTTCATTGCCGCCTATGGCACGCACGACACCATCACCAGCGCCACGACCCTGGCGGACAAGCGTGCCGCGGCCGCAGCCATCGTGTTGGGTGGCGCCACGGCGCCAGCGGATCGCGTGGACTTCCTGAACAGCAGTGGGGCCTGGGTCAGCAATGCCGGCGCGGACGGCGTCCTGCACACGGCAGACGACGTCACCATCACCGGGCTGGATAGCGTCGATTTCTGGATCGGCGGGTTGGCCGAGGAGAAGATGCCTTTCGGCGGCATGCTGGGCTCGACCTTCAACTTCGTGTTCGAGAACCAGATGGAGAAACTCCAGAACGGCGACCGCTTCTACTATCTGGAGCGCACCGCCTCGATGGACTTTGGCGCGGAACTGGAGAACAACACCTTCGCCAACCTGGTCATGACCAACACCGATGCCACGCACCTTCCGGCACGGGTGTTCCTGACGCCGGCCTACATCCTCGAGGTCGACCAGGTGCACCAGTACAACCCGAGCGTGGTGGCCGGCCCCGACGGCATTGTCGGCACGGCCGACGACCTGCCCGTCACCGCCGACCCCTTCGGCCCGTCGAACCATCCGATCGGCTCGCCGCGCAGTGACTTCCTCACGCCGCTGGTGATCCGCGACAACCCGGCCACACCGGGCCCGGATACCAACTACCTGCACTACACCGGAGCCGATACGGTGGTACTCGGCGGCACGGCGGGCAACGACATCCTGATTGCCGGCGACTCGGACGACGACACGGTGTATGGCGATGGCGGCAACGACCGGATCGATGGCGGCTACGGCAACGACCAGCTGTTTGGCGGTACCGGCGACGACATCATCACCGACATCGGCGGCGACGACGTCATCCATGGCGAAGACGGCAACGACGTCATCCAGGCCGGCAATGGCCTCAACCTGATCCTCGGCCAGGCCGGCCAGGACTTCATCATCACCGGTGAGGACTCGGCCGACTCCAGCGGTGGCCTGGGCAACGACTTCATCCTCGGCAGCAAGGCGAACGAGTTTGCCAAGGGCGGGGAAGGAGACGACTGGATCCAGGGCGGTTCCGCCGATGGCGTCGCCGGCGACAACTTCGACGCGTTCGGCAACGACCCGATCAACGGCAACGACGTGTTCATGGGCGATGGCGGACCGGATAACTTCGACGGCGAAGGCGGCGATGACATCATGATCGGCAGCCCCAGCGAGGCGGACCGCTTCATCGGCTTCTCCGGCTACGACTGGGCGACCTACAAGGACGATCCGACCGGCGTGACCATCGGCCTCAACTCCAGGCTGCGCTTCTTCGATCAACCGCAGGTACCTGGCTCCAACGCGTCGATCCTGGCGCGGTTGGACCTGGTGGAAGGGCTGTCGGGATCGGCACACGGCGACTTCCTCAGCGGCGATGACTCGACCGCGGCGTTGCTCGCGGTCGCCGGCGCCAAGGGCAGCGTGCTGACCAACTTCGACCTGATCGATGGCCTGCGGGCGTTCGTCGGCGCCGCCGGTGCCGGGCCGGACGGCCTGCTGGGCACCGCGGACGATCGGTTCGATGGCGGCAACATCATCCTCGGCGGCGACGGCAGCGACATCCTCGAAGGCCGTGGCGGCGACGATCTGATCGACGGCGACAAGTGGCTCAACGTGCGTATCAGCGTGCGTCAGAACATCGATGGCACCGGGCCGGAAATCGCCAGCTTCGACAGCATGACGCCGCTGATTCCGCTGATGCTGAACGGCACCTATAACCCCGGCCAGCTGCAGATCGTCCGCGAAATCCTCACGGCGACCGCTCCCGCCTTCGACACGGCGCTGTATTCCGGCAACTTCGCCGATTACACGGTCCTCCGGAACGCCGATGGCACCGTGACGGTCACCGACACAGTGGCGGGCCGGGACGGGATCGACACCCTCAGCAACATCGAGCGGCTGCAGTTCGCCGACCAGGCGATCGTGCTCGGCGGAAGCAACTCGGCACCCGCCGGTTCGCTGCGGATCGACGATCCGACGCCAGCCGTCGGCCAGTTGCTGACGGTCTCGGCCGCCGATGTGACCGATGCCGACAACACCGCGACCGGCGGCGCCATCGTCGGGCCCATCAGTTACTTCTGGCAGTTCGAAGCGCGTCCGGGCTCGGGCGTCTTCGAAGACATCACCTTCTTCGCGGCCGGCGAGGTCGCGCGGGCGGAAGGCACGACCGCCATCGTCGGTTCGGAGCTCAGGGTGGCGCCGCCGGCGACCCTCATCGGCGCAGCGCCGGTAACCCCGGAGCTCGTCGTGGCGACCGGGCTGTCCCTGCGCGTGAGGGCGGTCTACCGGGACCAGAACGGTGTGCTGGAAGAGGTGTTCTCGGCGCCGACGGCACCGATTGCGCCGGCCGGAACCGGCACGGTCAACGTGCTGCCGGTGGGCACGGTACTGATCAGCGATACGACGCCGAATATCGGTGAACTGCTCACCGCCACCAATGCGTTCACCGACGCCAACGGGCTCGCCGGCGTAGTGTTCAACTACCAATGGCAAGCGGGGACCGGCGCGATCTTCACCGACATTGCCGGCGCGACCGCTGCAACCTTCACGCCGACCTTTGCCGAGGACGGTCAGCAACTGCGCGTGGTGGTGAGCTACACGGACAACGGCAATACGCTCGAGTCGGTCACCTCCGCGGCGACATCGGCGGCGACCAACCTGATTGTCGGCACCCCCCTGGACGATGTGCTCAGCGGTACGGCGTTCGTCGACGAGATACTCGGGCTTGCCGGTAACGACATCCTGCTGGGAGGCGGCGGGGCCGATGTCATGACCGGTAGCGTCGGCGACGACATCTACGAGGTCACCGACGCCGGCGACCAGGTGAATGAACTGGCCGGTGAAGGCCATGACACGGTGTCGACCTCCCTGGCCAGCTACACCCTGGGCGCCAATGTCGAGGGGCTGTTCTATGGCGGCAGCGGCGATTTCAGCGGAATCGGCAACGCGCTGGACAACGTGCTGGCAGGTGGCGCCGGGAACGATGTGCTGATCGGCGGCGCCGGAGCGGACGCCATGGCCGGCGGGCTGGGGGATGACATCTACGAAGTCACCGAAGCCGGAGACGAGGTGATCGAATCGGCCGGGGCCGGCCATGACACGGTGTCGACCTCGCTGGCCAGCTACATCCTCGGTGCCAATGTCGAGGGGCTGTTCTACGGCGGCAGCGGCGACTTCGCCGGATTCGGCAACAGCCTCGACAACGTCATGGTCGGTGGCGCGGGGAACGACGTGCTGATCGGCAATGGCGGGGCCGACGTGATGGCCGGCGGTCAGGGCAACGACATCTACGAGGTCACCGAGGCCGGGGATACGGTGCTGGAACTCGCCGGCGCCGGCCACGACACGATATCGACCTCCCTGGCGAACTTCATCCTGGGCGCCAACGTCGAGGGGCTGTTCTATGGCGGCATCGGCAACTTCACCGGCATCGGCAACAGCCTCGACAACGTCATCGTCGCTGGCGCGGGGAATGACGTGCTGATCGGCAATGGCGGTGCCGACACCATGGCCGGCGGGTCGGGCAACGATGTCTACGAAGTCACCGAGGCCGGGGATGCGGTGCTGGAACTCGCCGGAGCCGGCCATGACGCGGTGTCGACCTCGCTGTCGGTCTACGCGTTGGGGGCCAACGTCGAAGACCTGTTCTACGGCGGTTCCGGCAACCTCAACCTGGCCTTCGGCAACGCCCTGGACAACACCATCGTCGGCGGCGCCGGGCAGGATGGCCTTATCGGGGGCGGCGGCAACGACTTCCTGGTCGGAGGCGCCGGCAGCGATATCTTCGTCTTCGGCGCCGGCTTCGGCCACGACCTGATCGCCGACTTCGACGCCAACCCGGCGGGCGGCCAGGACCTGCTGAACATCGAGAACCTGGGGATCACCGCGGCCAACTTCGCGGCCAACGTGACCATCGCGGCGGTGGATGCCGGCACCCAGGTCACCATCGGCGCCGACAGCATCACCCTGGTGGGCGTTGCCGATGCCAGCAGCGTGACCCAGGCGGACTTCATCCTGGCGGGCTGAGGACCGTCCGGCGCACCGTGGCGCAATCTGGCGGGGTGGGGCAGGGATGCTCCACCCCGTTTTCATTTGAACGTGGGACCTGGCCAGAAGTAGTCAGGCTTTGCCGGGTACGACTCACGTCGTTTCGATGGAACGACGGAGCTGACCTGGTTCCGTGCCGCACTTCTGGTGCTGGTTTATTGGCGCGCAAGCCCGCCGGAGCGGATTTGCGCTAGCAAGAAAGATGCCTCCAATTTTCTCGAATTTGCCATTTGAGTTAACGGTTGTATTCCGCTGATAAGTGGGGACTCACGAATTTGACCGCTCTGGGACGGGCGTTTCAGCGTTGGGGAGAAGAGCGTGCCAAGACATGGTGAAAGAGTGTTACGGCATGCTGAATCCGACTTACGGTTTCTGTTTTTTTGAGTTCCCATTTGAATTCAAGCACTTGTAACATTTTTACATTTGGAAATACATGCTGACGATAAATTGACAGTATTTGGGCCCGCATCTTAAGTCAGCTTGTGCATGAACCGGGCTGTCTTCTGGCTCGCGGCAGCGTTGAGGGACGTCGCCGTGGTCGCCGGTCCAGAGTGCTAGGGAGAACGTCTTCATGAGCATTGCGTCCACTTCGCGCGGTGGCCCTGTCGGCCCATCCGGCTGTGCCTTCGCCCGGGTCCACTTCCACGGCCCGCCTTCCGCCTGAGTAACGACCACCGCCTTCCGTGCGGGGCTGAAAGGGACAAATCACGCTAGTCGGAACTGAGCGTCTACCAAGGCTTGGCGGGTTCGGCCGCGACTGCGATTTGCCCGGCTTCATCGCTTTCCTTCGAAAACGTGGAATCGCACCCGCGAGGGCGTGGTTCGGCCTGACTTATTGCTGTCGGATTGAGGAACACAACATGGCGAACTTCATCAAGTCTGACCTTGAATTCATCCTCCAACAGATCCTCATCGCTGAAGCCCATGCAAGGGGCGAGGATCTGTCGACGCTGCTGCCCAACTCGCAGGTGCCCTGGGGCCTGCGGACGCTCGATGGCTCCTTCAACCACCTGGTGTCGGGACAGACCGAGTTCGGCGCGGCGGACAATCTGTTTCCGCGCCTGCTCGATCCGTTCTTCCGCACGGCAGAGGGCGGCACTTCCTACACGCAGACCAGCGGCATCGTGACCGACTCGCAGCCGAGGATCATCAGCAACCTGATCGTCGACCAGACCCCCAACAACCCGGCGGCGGTGGATGCCAGCGGCGGCTCAACCCCCATCTTCAGCCCCGGGCTGGATGGCGTATTCGGTACCGCCGATGACAAACCGGTGTTCTTCATCCCCAACACCGCCCCGGATGTGGGCCTCTCCGCACCCTTCAACACCTGGTTCACCTTCTTTGGCCAGTTCTTCGACCATGGCCTGGACCTGGTGACCAAGGGTGGCAGCGGCACCATCTTCATTCCCTTGCAGTCGGGCGATCCGCTGTTCAATCCGAACAGCCCGCAGACCAACTTCCTGGTCCTCACCCGGGCCACCAACCAGCCGGGGCCGGATGGCCTCCTGGGTACCCCGGATGACATCCACGAGCACACCAATACCACCTCGCCCTTCGTCGACCAGAACCAGACCTACAGCTCGCACCCCTCGCACCAGGTGTTCCTGCGTGCCTACGTCGCGACCCCTGACGGCCCGATGGCGACCGGCAAGCTGATCACCAACCGCAACCTGGTGGATGGCGAGTTCGGCAACGGCAACGACCAGGACCTCGGCGGCATGGCCACCTGGGCGGTGGTCAAGGCCCAGGCCCGCGACCTGCTCGGCATCAACCTCACCGATGCCGATGTGGGCAACATCCCGCTGCTGGCCACCGATGCCTACGGCAATTTCATGAGGGGCGAAAACGGCTTCCCGCAAGTGGTGATGAACGATGGCGCCGGCGGCACCATCCTGGTGGAGGGCGACCCGACGGCCAATGGCGGCCAGGGCATCAGCCTGGCCAATGCCGTGCGCACCGGTCATGCCTTCCTCGATGACATTGCCCACAGCGCCAACCCCTTCAACAGCCAGACCGGCGCATTCCTGACGCCCGATGCCGACGGCGCGGCCGGGGTAGACGACGGCAACCCGCTGACCTACGACAACGAACTGCTGGAAGCCCACTTCATCGCCGGTGATGGACGGGTCAACGAGAACATCGGCCTGACCGCCGTGCACCACGTGTTCCACTCGGAGCACAACCGCCTGGTGGATCACACCAAGGAGGTGGTCCTGGCGTCCAACGACGTGGCCTTCCTCAACCAGTGGCTGCTGACGCCGGTGGCCGCGGTGCCGACCACCCCCGGCGCCATCGCCGCCCTGGACTGGAACGGCGAGCGGCTGTTCCAGGCCGCCAAGTTCGGCACCGAGATGCAGTACCAGCACCTGGTGTTCGAGGAGTTCGCCCGCAAGGTGCAGCCCGCGGTTGACGCATTCCTCGCGCCCAACGGTTTCGACGGCACCATCGACCCGTCGATCGTCGCCGAGTTCGCCCATACGGTGTACCGCTTCGGTCACTCGATGCTGACCGAGACCATCGACCGTCTGAACCCCGACTTCGTCAACAGCGAGATCGGCCTGATCGCGGCGTTCCTCAACCCGCTGGCGTTCGATGCCAACGGCACGCTCTCGGCCGACGCGGCGGCCGGCGCCATCGTCCGTGGCACCACCCGTCAGCAGGGCAACGAGATCGACGAGTTCGTCACCGAGGCCCTGCGCAACAACCTGCTCGGCCTGCCGATGGACCTGGCGACCATCAACATCGCCCGGGGCCGCGACGCCGGCATTCCGTCACTGAACGCCGCGCGCCGCGAGTTCTACCAGATGACCGGCGACAGCCAGCTGCGGCCCTACGCCAGTTGGGTCGACTTCATGGACCACCTCAAGCATGAGGCCTCGCTGATCAACTTCATTGCGGCCTATGGCACCCATGGGACGATCACCAGCGCCACCACAGTCGCCGCCAAGCGTGCGGCGGCCACGGCGATCGTACTCGGTGGCGTCGGTGCGCCGGAGGACCGCCTGGCCTTCCTGCAGAGCACCGGTAACTGGGCCAGTGACATCAATGGCGTGACCACCACCGGCCTCGATAATGTGGACTTCTGGATCGGTGGCCTGGCCGAACAGCAGATGCCTTTCGGTGGCCTGCTCGGCTCCACCTTCAACTTCGTCTTCGAGACCCAGTTGGAGGCGCTGCAGAACGGCGACCGCTTCTATTACCTGGGTCGCCTGGCAGGGCTGAACTTCCTTACCGAGATGGAGAACAACTCCTTCGCCAAGCTGGTGATGGAGAACACCGATGTCACCCGCCTGCCGGCGGATATCTTCTCCACCCCGGCCTTCATACTCGAGGTCGACCAGACCCAGCAGTTCAATGCCGGCGTGGTGAACAACCCTGGTGCGGATGGCATCCTCGGCGACGACCCGGCTACTCCTCTGGTGGACGAGAGCCTGGACGATATCGCGACCCCCAACGAAGACCCGCTGGGCGACAACCCGCTGCTGGCGTTGGTGATCCGCGACAACCCGGAAACCGACGGACCGGACACCAACTACCTGCGCTACACGGGTGTTGACCACGTGGTACTGGGCGGCACGGCCGGAGCTGACATCATGATCGCCAGCATCGGCGACGACACCCTCTGGGGTGACGCCGGTAATGACCGGTTGGAAGGTGGCGACGGCGTCGACAACCTGGATGGCGGCGCGGGCGACGACATCATCACCGACTGGGGCGGCGACGATAACATCAAGGGCGGCGACGGCAACGACGTCATCCACGGCGGCAATGGCCTCAACCTGATCCTCGGCGGCGCCGGCAGCGACTTCATCGTCACCGGCGAGGACATTTCGGAAACCTTCGGCGGGCCCGGCAACGACTTCATCTACGGCGCCAAGACCAACCTGCAGACCGCGGGCAACGAAGGCGACGACTGGATCGAGATCGGCACCCAGGACGGCGCCCCCGGCGACAACTTCTCGCCCTTTGCCCAGGACGAGGTGGCCGGCAATGACGTGTTCGTTGGCGGTGGCGGTTTCGACGAGGTGATAGGGGAGGGTGGCGACGACATCATGGTCGGCTCCGAGGGTTCCGACCACTTCGACGGCATGTCCGGCTTCGACTGGGCCACCTACCGGGGCGATCCGCGTGGCGTCAGCGTCGACCTGATCGTCAATGACCTGGTGGAACCGCCGGTACCGGCCTCCAATGCCGGCCTGCTGGACCGCTTCGCCGAGGTGGAGGGCCTGTCCGGCTCGGCCTTCGGCGACATCCTCAAGGGTGACAACTCCGACGCCACCACCATCCCCACCGACGGCCAACTGGGCAGCACCCTGACCAACATCGCCCTGATCAGCGGGTTGCAGGCACTGCTGGACCAAGCCTTCGGCCCGGGCCAGGTGTCCTTCAGTGCCGGCAACATCCTGCTCGGCGGCAGCGGCAGCGACATCATCGAAGGGCGCGGCGGCGATGACCTGATCGACGGCGACCGCTGGCTGAACGTGCGGGTACAGGTGACCGGCAACGCGAACGTCACCAGCGTGCTCAGCATCCAGGAACTGATCCCACGCATGATCTCGGGCGAGATCAACCCGAGCCAGCTGAGCATCGTCCGCGAGATTCTCGATGACGACGACAGCCTGGATACCGCGGTGTTCGCCGGTCCGCTCGCCAACTACACCATCAGCACCGTGGGTGGCGTCACCACGGTGACCGACAACGTCGGCACCGAGGGCACTGACACGCTGCTCAATATCGAGCGCCTGCAGTTCTCCAACCAGACCCTGGTGTTCTCCGGCGGCGCCTTCGTCCCCGCCAACCAGGCTCCGGGGCTCGACAACAGCCTGCCGGTAGGGCTGGTGAGCATACTGGATGCGAACTCCAACTCCGCTGATACCACGCCGTCGGTTGGCCAGTTGCTGAGGGCCTCCGTGGCGGGCGTTACCGATGCGGATATCGCGGGTGGCTCGCTGAACGGCCGGCCGGTGAGCTTCGTCTGGCAGGTCGAGCGAATTGCCAACTCGAACATCTTCGAGGACATCGTCACCGAGGGCGGCGACGTCCCGGCCACCGCCGGACGCGGCACCTTCCGCGTCAGCGCCGACCTGGACGGCCTGAGGATTCGCGCCAAGGCCGTCTACCAGGACGGCGACGGGGTGATGGAAACGGCCTTCTCCGCCGCCACCGCCGGAGTGGCCGGCGTGGTGGTGCCGGTGACGCCGACGGTGCCGACCGAGAGCCCGACCACGCCCATCAACGGCGGGGTGCACCTGATCCGCGGGGACCTGCAGTTCATCCTCGACCAGATCAAGATCGCCGAGCGTCATGCCGCCGGCGAGAACCTGCTGGACATCCTGCCCAACTCCCGCGGGGCCTTCGGCCTGCGCACGGTGGACGGCACCTTCAACAACCTGGTACCGGGGCAGGAGGAGTTCGGCGCGGCCGACAATCCGTTCCCGCGCTCGCTGGATCAGTTCTTCCGCGATGACCAGGATGGCGACCAGTTCGACAGCAACGGACCAGCCGATGGTGGCCTGATCACCAACACCAACTACGCCACCAGCGGCCCCGGTGCCAACGTGGTGGACGCCGATCCGCGCATCATCTCCAACCTGGTGGTGGATCAGACCATCACCAACCCGGCGGCGGTGCAGGCCTTCGTCGCTGCCGGCCTGGGTACCCTGGATGTCAACGGGGTGCTGCTCGACCTGAACGGCGTGGCGATTCCGCCGGGACAGCCGCTGTTCATCCCCAACACCGCGCCGGATGAAGGCCTGTCGGCCGGCTTCAACTCCTGGTTCACCCTGTTCGGCCAGTTCTTCGACCATGGCCTGGACCTGGTGAACAAGGGGGGCAATGGAATTGTCTTCGTGCCCCTGCAGGACGACGACCCGCTGGTGGCCGGGGCCGACCGCCAGTTCGGTACCCTCGACGACCTGCCGGTGGAGCAGCGCTTCATGCTCCTGAGCCGTGCCACCAATACCCTGGTGCAGGCAGGCGCCGACACTGTGCTGGGCACCTCGGACGACGTGCATCTGCACAACAACCAGACCACGCCCTTCGTCGACCAGAACCAGACCTATACCTCGCACCCGTCGCACCAGGTGTTCCTGCGCGAGTACGAGCTGAATGACGCCGGTGACCCGGTCGCCACCGGGCGGATGCTCGATGGTGCCACCGGTGGCCTGCCCACCTGGGCGGAGGTCAAGGCCCAGGCCCTGATGCTCGGCATCGTCCTGACCGATGCCGATGTCACCAACCTGCCGATGATCCGCACCGACGCCTATGGCAAGTTCATCCCCGGCGCCAACGGCTTTGCCCAGTTCGTCACCGCCACCGGCTTCGTCGAGGGTACGGCGGGCGGACTGGCAGTGCCGGCCAACGTGGTGCGCACCAACCATGCGTTCCTCGATGATATCGCCCACAGCGCCAACCCGCGCAGTTCGACCGGGGCTCTGTTGTCAGCCGATACGGACAATGCCGTGGGCCTGTCGAACGGCGAGGGGGTGTCGACTACTGGCTTCTATGACGATGAGCTGCTCAACGCGCACTTCATCACCGGCGACGGCCGCGGCAACGAGAACATCGGCCTGACCGCCGTGCACCATGTGTTCCACTCGGAGCACAACCGCATGGTCGATCACATCATGGATGTGGTGATGGCCAGCAACGATCCGGCCTTCATCGCCGAATGGCACCTGCCGGATGGCAGCTGGGATGGCGAGCGGCTGTTCCAGGCCGCGCGCTTCACCACCGAGATGCAGTACCAGCACCTGGTGTTCGAAGAGTTCGCCCGCAAGATACAGCCGCAGGTGGACATCTTCTTTGCGCCGACCCAGGTCTACGACACCAACATCAACCCGGCCATCGTCGCGGAGTTTGCCCACGTGGTGTACCGCTTCGGCCATTCGATGCTGACCGAGACCGTCGACCGCTTCGACCCGGCCTTCGCCAACGACAGTTCCATGGGGCTGATCAGCGCCTTCCTCAACCCGCTGGCGTTCAACCAACTGAGCAATGGCGCGGGGGGAACGGTCGCGGTCACCGCCGACGAGGCGGCGGGCGCCATTGTCCGTGGCATGACCCGGCAGACGGCCAACGAGATCGACGAGTTCGTCACCGAGGCCCTGCGCAACAACCTGCTGGGCTTGCCGCTGGACCTGCCGACCATCAACCTGACCCGTGGCCGCGACACCGGCGTGCCCTCGCTGAATGCGGCGCGCCAGGAGTTCTTCAACGCCACCGGCGACACCCAGCTCAAGCCGTACACCAGCTGGCTGGATTTCGCCACCAACCTGAAGCACCAGGAATCGGTGGTGAACTTCATCGCCGCCTACGGCACCCACACCACTGTCACCAGCGCCACCACCCTGGCCGACAAGCGCGCCGCGGCCTTCGCCCTGGTCTTCGGCGGGGACGGGGCGCCGGCCGATCGTCTGGCCTTCCTCAATGGTCCTGCCGCCACGACCGGTGTCAATGACATCGACCTGTGGATCGGTGGCCTCGCCGAGCGGCAGATGCCCTTCGGCGGCCTGCTGGGGTCGACCTTCAACTTCGTCTTCGAGACGCAGATGGAGAAACTCCAGGACGGCGACCGCTTCTATTACCTGGAGCGCACCGCCGGCCTGAACTTCCTCACCGAACTGGAGAACAACTCCTTCGCCAAGCTGGTGATGGCCAACACCGATGCGGTGCATTTGCCGGGGGATATCTTCTCCACCCCGGCCTTCACCCTCGAAGTGAACCAGGCGCTGCAGCATACCGGCCTGAATGAGGCCGGAGTGGATGGTGTCCAGGGCTCCCCCGATGATGAGGTGGGCGCCGACGGCATCGCCAACAACTCCGATCCGCTGGGTACCAACCCGCTGTTGCCGCTGGTGGAGCGCGGCCCCGGCCTGCTGCTGTATCGCGGCGCGGACCATGTGGTGCTGGGTGGCAGCGCCGGTAGCGACACCCTGGTCTCCAGCGAAGGCGACGACACCCTGCATGGTGATGGCGGCAATGACCGTCTGGAAGGCGGCGACGGCAACGACATGCTGTTCGGCGGCGACGGCGACGACATCATCACCGACCGGGGTGGCGACGATAACATCCAGGGCGGCGAGGGTAACGACGTGCTGCATGGCGGCAACGGCATCAACCTGATGATCGGTGGCTTCGGCAACGACTTCATTATCACCATCGAAGACGAGTCCGAGATCTTCGGCGGCGTCGGCAACGACTTCCTGCTGGCCGGCCGGGCGAACGAATTCACCTTCGGCAACGAAGGCGACGACTGGATCCAGCAGGGCATGGCGGACGGCGCCGCGGGCGACAACTTCGACGCCTTCGCCAGCGATCCGATCATCGGCCACGACGTCTTCTACGGTGAGTTCGGCATCATCGACCGGATGGACGGCGAAGGCGGCGACGACATCATGATGGGCAATGGCGGGGAGGGGGATCGCTTCGTCGGGATGTCGGGCTTCGATTGGGCGGTGCACCGCGACGATCCGGCCGGGGTCAACGTCGATATGCGGCTGCGCGCGTTCAATGAGGCGGTCATCGGGCCATCGGCGGCTTCGGTGCTGGCCCGCTACGTGTCCACGGAAGGCCTCTCCGGCTCCAGGCACAGCGATATGCTGCGCGGCGATGACGCCACCTCCGTGGAAATCGCCACCCACGGTGGAGCCACCGGCAGCGCGCTGACCAACTTCGACCTGATCAGCAGTCTGCGGTCGTTCGTCGGCTCCGCCGGCGCCGGCGGGGACGGCACCCTGGGCACTGCCGACGACAGTTTCGGCGCCGGCAACATCATCCTCGGCGGCAGTGGCAGCGACCTGCTCACCGGTGGTGGCGGCGACGACCTGATCGATGGCGACAAGTGGCTGAATGCCCGTATCAGCATTCGCGACAGCGCCGGAGCGGAGATCGGTACCGCCGACCACCTGACCGGGGTGATCACCAACAAGTTGGGTGCCCTGGCGGGTACCGCGGCGAACCTGACGCTGGCGCAAGCGGCGGTGTCCGGGCTGGTCAACCCGGGACAGCTGGTGATAGTCCGCGAGATCCTGGGCAGCACCGGATTCAACTACGACACCGCGGTATTCACCGGCAACTTCGACGACTACACGATCGAGATCAACAACAACAACACCACCCTGGACTTCTCGGATGACGTGATCACCGTCACCGACACCGTGGACGGCCGCGACGGTGTGGACCGCCTGACCGGAATCGAGCGAATGCAATTCGCCGACCAGGCGATCCCGCTGGTGCCCGGCGGGAACAATGGCCCGGTCGGTCTGGCGACCATCAGCGACACGACGCCCGAGTTGGGTACCCTGCTGCGCGCCTCCATCGCCGGGGTGACCGATCCCGACAACCTGGGCGCCCCCATCACCGGGGCGGTGGCCTACTACTGGCAAGTGCTTGATGGCGACGGCACCTTCGTCGACATCGAAACGCTGAATGCCGGCGGTGACAACGACGTGGTCTCCGGTCCGACCTTCCGGGTGACGCCGGACCTGGTCGGCTCCGTCCTGCGGCTGAAGGCGATCTACAAGGACCTGCGCGGCGTGCTGGAAACCGTGTTCTCGGCGCCCACTGCCGCGGTCTCGGCTACCCAGGCCAACGATGCTCCAAGCGGTACCCTGTCGATCAGCGATACCTCGCCATCCCGCGGCCAGGTGCTGACGGCGAACAACGCCATTATCGATCCGGATGGCACCGTCAACTCGACCTTCAGCTTCCGCTGGCAGTCCTCGAGCGATGGCGGGGCGACCTTCACCAACATCGCCGGCGCGACCTCGGTGAGTTTCACCCCGGGCGATGAGGAGGTAGGCCGGCAGCTGCGGGTGGTGGCGACCTTCACCGACGACGGCGGCACTACCGAGACCGTCACTTCCGCCGCCACCGGGTTGGTGGGCATGTTCGTCAACGGTACCGACGCTGATGAAACCCTGGTGGGAAGCGTCGGTTCCGACCTGCTCAACGGCAATGGCGGTAGCGACCTGCTGATTGGCGGGATGGAAGACGACACCCTCAATGGCGGTGCCGGCAACGACATCCTGCTGGGCGGTGGCGGGGTCGACACCATGACCGGTGGCCTCGGCAACGACATCTACGAGATCACCGAGGCGAGTGACGTGGTGACCGAACTGGCAGGTGAGGGCCATGACACGGTGTCGACCTCGCTGAGCAGCTTCACCCTGGCCGACAACTTCGAAGGCCTGTTCTACGGCGGCAGCGGCGACTTCAACGGTACCGGCAACGCCGCGGACAACGTGCTGGTGGGCAACGGCGGCAACGACGTGCTGAACGGTGCCGGCGGCAACGACACCATGGCCGGCGGCGCGGGCAACGACACCTATGCCGTGGCCGAGGCGGGCGACCTGGTGATCGAACTGCCCGGTGGTGGCGTGGACACGGTGCAGACCTCGCTGGCCAGCTACGTGCTCGGCGCCAACCTCGAGAACCTGACCTACGTCGGCACGGGCGACTTCAGCGGTATCGGCAACGCGCTGGCCAACGTGATGATTGGCGGCAGCGGCAATGACCTGCTGATCGGTGGCGGCGGCGCCGACACCATGAGCGGCGGCCTGGGCGACGATATCTACGAAGTGACCGACGCTGGGGATGGGGTGAACGAACTGGCCGGCGAGGGTCATGACACGGTGTCGACCTCGCTGAACAGCTACACCCTGGGTGCCAACCTCGAAGGGCTGTTCTTCGGCGGTAGCGGCAACTTCACCGGTATCGGCAACGAGCTCGAGAACGCCATCGTCGGCGGTGCGGGGAACGACACGCTGATCGGCAAAGGTGGGGCGGACGTGATGGCCGGCGGCCAGGGCAACGACATCTACGAAGTCACCGAGTTCGGCGACATCGTGCTCGAACTCGCTGGCGCCGGCACCGACTCGGTGTCGACCTCGCTGTCGGTGTACGAGCTGGGGGCGAACCTCGAAGGGCTGTTCTTCGGCGGTGCCGGCAACTTCGACCTGGGCATGGGCAACGCCCTGAACAACACCATCGTCGGTGGTGCGGGCCAGGATGCCCTGTTCGGCTTGGGTGGCAATGACTACCTGGTCGGCGGCGCCGGCAATGACATCTTCGTCTTCGGTGCAGGTTTCGGCCAGGACACCATTGCCGACTTCACCATCGGCCAGGACCGGCTGAACATCGAGAACCTGGGGATCACCGCGGCCAACTTCGTGGGCAATGTGAGCATCGCCGCCGTGGCGGCCGGCACCCAGGTCACCATCGGTGCCAACAGCATCACCCTGGTAGGCGTCGCCGATGCCAACAGCGTGACCCAGGCGGACTTCATCATGGCGAGCTGAGGACTCGCCGTCCGCAGTAACGGAAAAAGGGGTGAAGTGCCTGGCACTTCACCCCTTTCTTTTGGTTCTTCACGGATTTCCGGGGGGAGATGAAAGACACGCCGGATTGGCAATCTGGTGTGAGGGACTTAGGGTCTGGAGCCTTGTTCATTGCCGAGCGAGCTTCGGGTTACTGTTTCGCCCTCCCGGGCGACTCCCTTTTGCAGTCGCCCAAAAGGAAGCAAAACGCTTGCCCCTGCATCCGGGTCCGGCTGCGCCGGACTTCCCTCGCTCCATCATTGCTCCGGGGGCCCGGCGTGAGGGGCCATCCATGGCCCCGCACGCCTCTCGCGGCATCCATGCCGCTCGTCCCCCTGCGCAACGATTCCGCTCGGCCTCCTGACGGGGCGCAGCCGCCGCCCCACCGCTTTTGCTTGGTTTCAGGCTGGTACGGGCTTCAGGAGGGTCTTGCCGCTGCCGGCGCGAGTCACCCCTCTCCTCTTCTGGGGTGAAGAGGCACGCTTTCGGAAGCACCGCTTCCGGTGCCGATGAACGCCTGAGCGCGAAGCGATCGGGCTGGGGCGCAGGGCGGGGGCCGGGGGTGAGGGTAGCGTCCGGTCAGCACGCTAGCGTGGGCTATCACACAAGCTTGCCAATCCGGCGTGAACTGAATTCCCCGGTAATCCGTGAAGAACCTTTCTGTTTTGCTGGCCGAACCCGCCGTTGCAACGGCCGACCGGCTCTGTTCCGGGCCTTCTTCTGCAACGTGTGCCTTCTGCTGAAGTCCAGGCAAACCTGATAGTGGGCTCGCTTGCCCGGGTTAGTTCCCAAGCAAGAAAGATGCCGCTGAAATTCCCGAATTACGACTTGAATTAACGGTTGTTTTCCGCTGATAAGTGGAGTTGACGATCTCGACCGCTCTGCCTAGCGGCTTTCAGTCATGCAGAAGGAACGCCTCAGGTGCGTTGAAAGAGTGCTACAGCATGTTTAAAGCCGTCTGCGAACTGATTGTTTTCGAGTTTTTCATTGAATTCAGGTTCTTATATTGATTTTACATCTTGAAACATATTGCGACGGTTCCTTGACAGTATATGGCGCCGGAACTTTAGTCAGGGTGTGAATGAGTACGACTGATATTGGCACGCAGTACCGTTGAGGGACGTTGCCGCCGTAGCCGCTTCAACAAGCTAGGGAGAACGTCATCATGGCGATCGAATCGTCCATGCATCGGGGGGCTGAAGGCCCACCGATGTGCGCACGCATTTCGGTCCGCTTCCACGGACCGCCCACCGACAGAGCCTGACCTCCGCCAGCCATAGCGCGGCGCGTCACCCACCCGAATCGTTCCGCTGACCTCCGGGCCCTGGCGCCCAGGAGCTGCGGCTGCTTTTCCGATTCGCTCCTGCATCAGCTTCTTCGTTGCAAACGTGGAATCGCTCCCGCGTGGGCGTGATTCAGCCTGCTTTTTTGCTGCCGGTCCTGAGGGTTAGAAAATGGCCAACTTCATCAAGTCTGACCTCGAGTTCATTCTCCAGCAGATCCTCATCGCTGAAGCCAATGCGAGGGGCAAGGACCTGTCCGCCTTGTTGCCCAACAGCCAGGTGCCCTTTGGCCTGCGTACCGTGGACGGACGCTTCAACAACCTGATCCTCGACCAGTCCCTCTTCGGCGCATCGGAGCAACTCTTTCCGCTGATGCTCGAACAGTCGTTCCGCAATGAACTGGATGGTGACAGCTTCGACCTGAACGGTCCGGCCCCTGGCGGGCTGGTCACCAACACCAACTTCGCCACCACCGGGCCGGTCGCCGGCAATGTGGTCGATGCCGATCCGCGGATCATCTCCAACCTGATCGCCGACCAGACCAGCAACAACCCGTCGGCGGTCCAGGCGTTCGTCGATGCCGGACAAGGGGCCCTCGCCGATGGCACCCAGATCGATCCGGCGACAGGGTTGCCGTTCGCCATCGGCACCCTGCTGGACCTGAACAATGCACCGATTCCCGCCGGGACGCTCCTGGGAATCCCGAACACCGCTCCGGATGCAGGTCTTTCCGCACCCTTCAATACCTGGTTCACCTTCTTCGGCCAGTTCTTCGACCATGGCCTGGACCTGGTCCAGAAGGCCAACAACGGCACCGTGTTCATTCCGCTGCAGCCGGACGATCCCTTGTTCGTGCCGGGTGGTTCGAGCAACTTCATGGTCCTCACCCGGGCCGACAACATTGCGGTGGGGGCCGGCGCCGACGGCATCCTGAACACCGCCGACGACGTGCACCGGCACCTGAACACCACCACGCCCTTCGTCGACCAGAACCAGACCTATAGTTCGCACCCCTCGCACCAGGTATTCCTGCGTGCCTATGAACTGAACGCGGCCGGCCAGCCGGAGGCCACCGGCAAGCTGATCACCAACCGCAACCTGGGCGCCGATGGCGCGTTCGGCACGGCGGACGATGTGGAACTCGGCGGCATGTCCACCTGGGCAGTGGTCAAGGCCCAGGCCCGCGACCTGCTCGGTATCAACCTCACCGATGCCGACGTGGGCAGCGTCCCGCTGCTGGCCACCGACCTCTACGGCAACTTCATCAAGGGGCCGAACGGCTTCCCGCAGGTGGTGATGAGGGGGTTCGACAATGTCGCCGGCACCGCCGATGACGTCCTGGTGGAAGGCAATCCGGCGGCACCCATAAGCCTGGCCAATGCCGTGCGCACCGGTCAGGCCTTCCTCGTCGACATCGCCCACAGCGCCAATCCCTTCGACAGCCAGACCGGTGCCCCGAAGGTGGCCGATGCGGACCTGGTCGCCGGTGTCGACGATGGCATCGCGGGAACCTATGACGACGAACTGCTGGGTCAGCACTTCATGGCCGGCGACGGCCGGGTCAACGAGAACATCGGCCTGACCGCCGTGCACCACGTGTTCCACTCCGAGCACAACCGGCTGGTGGATCACACCAAGGACGTGATCCTGCAATCCCTTGACCTGGCCTTCCTCAGCGCCTGGCTGATGCCGGGCACCGCGCCAGCCACCTTCCCGGTCACGCCGGCGGAAATCGCCGCGCTGCAATGGAATGGCGAGCGGCTGTTCCAGGCCGCCAAGTTCGGCACCGAGATGCAGTACCAGCACCTGGTGTTCGAGGAGTTCGCCCGCAAGGTGCAGCCGCAGGTGGATGTCTTCCTCGCGCCGGATGGCTTCGATGCGACCATCGATCCGGCAATCGTCAACGAGTTCGCCAGCGTCGTGTTCCGCTTCGGCCACTCGATGCTGGTCGAGTCCATCGATCGCCTGGATCCTGACTTCGGCTCGAACGAGATCGGCCTGATCGGCGCCTTCCTCAACCCGCTCGCCTTCAACAATGTCGGTGGCGTGACGGTCACCGCGGAGCAGGCCGCCGGCCTCATCGTCCGCGGTGTGACCCGCCAGCAGGGCAATGAGATCGACGAGTTCGTCACCGCGGCGGTGCGCAACAACCTGCTGGGACTGCCCCTGGACCTGCCGGCCCTGAACATCAGCCGCGGCCGCGACACTGGCGTGCCGTCACTGAACGCAGCGCGTCGGGAGTTCTACCAGATGACCGGCGACAGCCAGCTGAAGCCCTACGTCAGCTGGGCCGATTTCATGGGCAACCTCAAGCATGAGGCTTCCCTGATCAACTTCATCGCGGCCTATGGTGCCCACGCGAGCATCACCGGGGCCACGACGCTGGCCGCCAAGCGCCTGGCGGCCATGGAACTGGTATTGGGCACCGATCAGAACGGTGACGGCCTGGTGGCAGCTGATCGCATGGATTTCCTGAACAGCACGGGCGCCTGGGTCAGTGGGGCGAATGGTGTTACCACCACCGGCCTGGATACCGTCGACTTCTGGATCGGCGGCCTGGCCGAGAAGCAGATGCCCTTCGGCGGGTTGCTGGGCTCAACCTTCAACTTCGTCTTCGAGACCCAGCTGGAGGCGCTGCAGAACGGTGACCGCCTCTACTACCTGTCCCGCCTCGCGGGGCTGAACTTCCTCACCGAGATGGAGAACAACTCCTTCGCCAAGCTGGTGATGCTCAATACCGATGCGCGCCACCTGCCGGCGGACATTTTCTCCACGCCAGCCTTCATCCTCGAGTCCAACCCCGTGATCCAGCACACCGGCCTCGACGAGCCCGGCGCAGACGGCCTCCAGGGAACGGTCGACGATGTCGCCGGGGCGGACGGCGTGCTGGGCAATTCTGATCCGCTGGGCGGCAGCGGCCTGATCCCGCTGGTGATCCGCGACAATCCGGCGACGCCAGCCGTTGACACCAACTTCGTGCGCTACACCGGCGTGGACCACGTGGTGCTCGGTGGCAACGAACTCGACGACACCCTGATCGCCAGCATCGGCGACGACACCCTCTGGGGCGATGCCGGCAACGACCGGTTGGAAGGCGGTGATGGCGTCGACAATATCGAAGGTGGCGACGGCAATGACATCATCACCGACTGGGGCGGCGACGACGTCCTCAAGGGTAATGCCGGCGATGACGTCATCCATGGCGGCAATGGCGAGAACCTTATCCTCGGCGGCGACGGCAGCGACTTCATCATCACCGGTGAAGATGTGTCCGAGACCTTCGGCGGACAGGGCAACGACTTCATCCTCGGTGCCCAGATGAACCTGCCGACCTTCGGCAACGAGGGTGACGACTGGATCGAGATCGGCACCTCGGACGGTGCCGCCGGCGACAACTTCGACCCGCTGGAAGCCAGCACCATCCTGGGACATGACGTCATCATCACCGGTGGCGGCTTCGACGAGGCCGACGGTGAGGGCGGCGACGACATCATGGTGATGTCCGACGGCGAGGATCACTTCAACGGCGGTGGCGGTTTTGACTGGGCCAGCTATGACAACGACCTGCTCGGCGTGTCCGCCGACCTGCTGGTCAATGACCTCATCGAGCCGCCGGTGGCACCCTCGAACCAGGGCATACTCGACCGCTTCGCCTTTACCGAAGGCCTGACCGGCTCGGCATTCGCCGACGTGCTGCGTGGCGATCACGCCGACGCGGCGGAAATCAACGTACCCGGGGCGCTGAACGGCGGCCTCAACGCCGCCGGTATCGCCCGCATCACCGGCCTGCAGGATTTCCTCAACCAGATGCTGGGTACCGCGGCGGTGCCCGTGGTGACCTCCTTCGCCACCGGCAACATCATTCTCGGTGGCGGTGGCAGCGACATCTTGGAAGGTCGTGGTGGCGATGACCTGCTCGACGGCGAACGCTTCCTCAATGTGCGCATCGCAGTGGCCGGCCACGTGCCGCAGCCGGGACAACCGGTCATCACCACCGTCGACAGCCTCACCGAGCTCATACCCTTCATGCTGTCCGGCGAAATCACCCCCAGCCAGCTCAGCATCGTCCGTGAAATCAACACGGCCGCCGTTGCCTCTTTCGACACGGCGGTGTTCTCCGACATCCTGGCCAACTACATCGTGACCACCGATGCGGCCACCGGCGTGACGACGGTCCAGCACCAGGTGCTGGACGTCGATGGCAACCTGGTGGCGGGCCCCGACGGCACCGACCGCGTGGTCAATATCGAGCGGCTGCAGTTCGCCGACCAGGCCGTGGTGCTGGTGGCCGGTCTCAACGCCGAGCCGGTTGGCCTGCTGACGATCGATGACACCACGCCGGCGGTCAACCAGGTGCTGACGGTTTCGGCGGCGGGTGTCACCGATGCCGACAATCCGGGCGGCGCGATCACCGGCCCCATCAGCTTCGTCTGGCAGGTCGAACGGATCGCCGGCACCGGCGTGTTCGAGGACCTGCGCGTCGAGGGCGCCAACAATCCGGCGACGGTCCACGGCACTACCTTCCGCGTCACGCCCGATCTCGATGGGCTGGCGCTGAGGGTCCGGGCGATCTACCAGGACGCCAACGGGACGCTGGAGAACGTGTTCTCGGCGGCGACCACGCCGGTCGCCGGCGTCATAGTCGTCGCCCCGCCAGCGCCGATTCCGGAGGAGAGCCCCACCACCAGCCCGGGTAACGGCCTGCACCTGATCCGCAGCGACCTGCAGTTCATCCTCGACCAGATCCTGATCGCGGAACAGCATGCGGCCGGTGCGGACCTGCTGTCCCTGCTGCCCAACTCGCGGGTGCCCTTCGGCCTGCGTACCGTGGACGGCTCATTGAACAACCTGGTCGTGGGACAGACCAATTTCGGTGCCGCGGACCAGGACTTCCCGCTGCTGGTGGGCCAGCAGTTCCGCAATGACCTGGACGAAGCGCCGTTCAACGGCATCACCAACACCAACTTCGCCACCACAGGACCTGTGGATGGCAATGTGGTCGACTCCGATCCGCGGATCATCTCCAACCTGATCGTCGACCAGACCATCACCAACCCGTCGGCGGTGCAGGCCTTCCTCGAAGCGGGGCTGGGTACCCGCGCCGTGGATCCGGTTACCGGTGCGCCGCTCTCCAATGCCGATGGCACGCCGATCATTCTCGACCTCAATGGCGTCGTCATCCCGCGTGGGCAGACCCTGACGATCGGCAACACCACACCTGACGAAGGCCTCTCGGCGCCGTTCAACGCCTGGTTCACCTTCTTCGGACAATTCTTCGACCACGGCCTGGACCTGGTGCAGAAGGGGGAGAACGGCACGGTCTTCGTTCCGCTGCAGCCGGATGACCCGCTGATCACCCATGGCCCGGACGGCATTGCCGGCAGCGGTGACGAGCTGACCGACCCGGCGCTGCAGTTCATGATGGTCACTCGTGCCGTCAATACCCAGGTCCTGCCTGGCGTGGACGGTATCCTGGGGACCGCCGACGACGTGCATACCCAGAACAACCAGACCACGCCGTTCGTCGACCAGAACCAGACCTACACCTCGCATCCGGCGCACCAGGTCTTCCTGCGTGCCTATGAGCTGGTTGGCGGCGTGCCGGTCGCAACCGGCCGGCTGATCACCAACAGGGATCTGGGCGCCGATGGCGTGTTCGGTACCCTTGATGATGTGGAGCTTGGCGGCATGTCCACCTGGGGCGTGGTCAAGGCCCAGGCGCGCGACCTGCTGGGTATCGAACTCAGTGACTTCGACGCCCTCAACGTGCCGCTGGTGGCGGTCGATCCGTACGGCAAGTTCATCCCCGGCGCGAACGGCTTTGCCCAGTTGGTGGTCGACCTCGGCCCTGACGGCTTGCCCAACACCGCCGACGATGTGCTGGTGGAAGGCGACCCGGCCGCACCGATCAGCCCCACCGCGGTCGGCGCCCTGCGCACCGGCCACATGTTCCTCGCCGACATCGCCCACAGCGCCAACCCCTTCAGCGCCTTCGGTGTCCCGCTGACGGCGGATGCGGACGCCGTGGCCGGCGTCGACGATGGCCTGGGCACCACCTACGACGACGAGTTGCTGGCGGAGCACTTCATGGCCGGCGACGGCCGGGTCAACGAGAACATCGCCCTGACCGCCGTGCACCACGTGTTCCACGCCGAACACAACCGCCTGGTCGTGCATATCAAGGATGTGGTCCTTGCCAGCAATGACGTCGCTTTCGTCAACCAGTGGCTGCGGACGCCGATTACGGTGCTGCCCACCACGCAAGGGGAGATCGATGCCCTGCAGTGGAATGGCGAGCGCCTGTTCCAGGCGGCGCGTTTCGGCACCGAGATGCAGTACCAGCACCTGGTATTCGAAGAGTTCGCCCGCAAGGTGCAGCCGCAGGTTGACGTGTTCCTGCAGGAAGGCCAGGGCTACGACTCGACTATCAACCCGGCGATAGTCGCCGAGTTCGCCCATGCGGTGTACCGCTTCGGCCACTCGATGCTGCTCGAGACCGTCGACCGGCTCGACCCCAACTTCGCCTCCAGCGAAATCGGCCTGGTCGAAGCCTTCCTCAACCCGCTGGCGTTCGATGCCAACGGCACCCTCACCGCTGAACAGGCCGCTGGCGCCATCGTGCGTGGCGTGACCCGGCAGCAGGGCAACGAGATCGACAACTTCGTGACCGATGCGCTGCGCAACAATCTGCTGGGCCTGCCGCTCGACCTGCCGACCGTCAACATGACCCGCGCCCGCGACACCGGTGTTCCGTCGCTGAACGCGGCACGCCGGGAGTTCTACACCGCCACGGGCGATTCCCAGCTCAAGCCCTATGCGAGCTGGGTCGACTTCGCGATGAACCTGCGGCATGAGTCGTCGATCATCAACTTCATCGCCGCCTACGGCACCCACGGGACGGTGGCCAGTGCGACGACGCTGGCCGACAAGCGCATAGCGGCCATGGAGCTGGTCTTCGGCACGGACCAGAACTTTGATGGGGTGGTGGCGGCCGACCGCCTCGAATTCCTCAACGGCCCCGCCGCAACCACCGGCGTCGACGATATCGACCTCTGGGTCGGCGGCCTGGCCGAGCGGCAGATGCCCTTCGGCGGCCTGCTGGGTTCGACCTTCAACTACGTGTTCGAGAACCAGATGGAGAAGCTGCAGAACGGCGACCGCTTCTACTACCTGGAACGCACGGCGGGGCTGAATTTCCTCACCGAATTGGAGAACAACTCCTTCGCCAAGCTGATCATGGCCAACACCAATGCCACGCACCTGCCGGGTGACGTGTTCACGACGCCGACCTTCATCCTCGAGAGCGACCCGACCAGACAGCACACCGGCCTGAACGAGGCCGGGCTGGATGGCATCCAGGGCACGGCCGACGATGTGGCAGGTCTCGATGGCCTGTTCGGCAACTCCGACCCGCAGGCTGGCAGTGCACTGCGGCAGCTGGTGATCCGCGATGACCCGATGACGCTCGCTGTGGAGACCAGCTACCTGCGCTACACCGGCGAAGACCATGTGGTCCTGGGTGGCACCGAAGGCAATGACATCCTCATCTCCGGCATCGGCGACGATACGCTGTACGGCGATGGCGGCAACGACAGGCTCGAAGGCGGCGACGGCGTGGACATGATCCTCGGTGGTGCCGGCGACGACATCATCACGGACCAGGGCGGCGACGATAACCTGCAAGGTGGCGAGGGCAACGACGTCATCCACGCCGGCAACGGCATCAACCTGATGCTCGGCGGCTTCGGCAAGGACTTCATCATCACTGGCGAGGACGAGTCGGAGAGTTTCGGCGGCCCGGGCGATGACTTCATCCTGGGCGTGCGGCCGAACGAGATGGTGTTCGGCAACGAAGGCGATGACTGGCTCGAGCACGGCATGGCCGATGGCAGTGCCGGTGAGAACTTCGACGCCCGCGGGCTGGACGCCATAGTCGGCAACGACGTCTTCATCGGTGATGACACCATCGACCGGATGGAGGGTGAGGGCGGCGACGACATCATGGTCGGCAATGGCGGCCCGACCGACCGTTACATTGGCGGCTCCGGCTACGACTGGGCGGTGTTCAAGGATGATCCGGCCGGGGTGAACGTCGATATGCGCTTCCGGGCGTTCAACGAGGCCCCGATTGGAGCTGTCTCGGCAGTGTCGGTGCTTGCTCGCTTCGAATCCGCCGAAGGCCTGTCGGGGTCGGGGTTCAGCGACATCCTGCGTGGTGATGACTCCGATGCGGCGGCCATTTCCGTCTCCGGCTTCACCGGCAGCGTATTGACCAACTTCGACCTGATCAGCAGCCTGCGGTCATTCATCGGCTCTGCCGGTGACGGCCCGGATGGTATCTCCGGCAACGCCGACGACAGGTTCGGTGCCGGCAATGTCATCCTCGGTGGCAACGGCAGTGATCTCATCGAGGGTGGCGGCGGCGATGACCTGATCGATGGCGACAAGTGGTTGAACGTGCGCATCAGCGTTCGCCAGAACCTGGATGGAACCGGGCCGGAAATCGCCAGCTTCGACAGCTTGACGGCACTCGTACCGTTCATGACGGCGGGCGTCTTCAATCCGGGGCAACTGGTGATAGCCCGGGAGATCCTGCCGGGGACGGGCGCAGGCGTCGACACGGTTGTATTTACCGGTAATGCCGCCGATTACACGGTCGACATCAACAATAACGGCACCACACTCGACTTCAGTGACGATATCGTCACTGTGACCGACTCGGAGGTCGGGCGGAATGGAGTGGACCGGCTGACCGGCATCGAGCGCCTGCAGTTCGCCGACCAGACCCTGAGCCTGGCTCCCACCAGCAATTCCGCTCCACAAGGGCAGGTGTCGGTGAACGATGCGACACCTGAGGTCGGTACCCTGATGAAGGCGTCCATCGCCGGTGTCACGGATGCGGACAATCCTGGCGGATCGATCACCGGCCAGGTGGTCTACTCCTGGCAGGTGGATAATGGCGATGGCCTGTTCCGGGACATCATCCAGATCGATGTCGCGGCTGCGGACCAGGTGGCGACTGGCGAAACGTTCAGGGTGACAGCCGATCTCGCCGGCCAGACCCTGCGGGCCAAGGCCATCTACAAGGATGCCAATGGCGTGCTGGAGACCGCGTTCTCGGCACCGACCGCGCTGGTGTCGGCCACGCCGGCCCAGGATGTGGCCACGGGCGAGCCGGCCATCAGCGACATCAGCCCGACCCAGGGCCAAGGCCTGACAGTCGGACCGGGGACCATCGATGATCCGGATGGAATCGCCACGTCGATCTTCAGCTTCCAGTGGCAGTCCTCGAACGACGGCGTCACCTTCACCGACATCGCCGGGGCGACCAGCCGTGGCTTCACCCCGACGGCAGCGCAGATCGGTCAACGGCTGCGGGTGGTGGCGAACTTCACGGACGACCTCGGCGGCCTGGAATCGCGGACCTCGGCGGCCACCGCCGTGGTGGGTGCGCTCGTCCTCGGCACCGTCGGCGACGACCTGCTCATAGGCACCATAGGCGGCGACGAGATCATCGCTGGTGACGGCAACGACATGCTGGTCGGCGGGCTGGGTGACGACACCCTGCAGGGCGAGGCCGGCGACGACGTACTGATCGGCGGGCCCGGCGCGGATGTCATGGTCGGCCTCGTCGGTAACGATACCTACGAAGTCACCGACCCTGGCGACGTGGTCGTCGAACTCCTCGGCCTCGGCCATGACACGGTCTCGACGTCGCTCAACAGCTACACCCTGAGCGCCAATGTCGAGGGCCTGTTCTTCGGCGGCAGCGGCGACTTCGTCGGCTTCGGCAACGCCCTGGACAACGTCATCGTCGGCAGCGTCGGCAACGATGTGCTGGTGGGCGGTGTCGGCGCCGACATGATGGCCGGCGGCCAGGGCAATGACGCCTATAACGTCGACAACCTCGGGGATGTGGTCAGCGAAGACGCCGGCGGCGGGGTGGACTGGCTGGTGA
>NZ_JBHZGN010000035.1:0-47914 GCF_049334135.1 Metapseudomonas cellulosilytica
TTTTTCCCCCCCCCCCCCCCCAGGGCCGGCGTTGTTCCGGCAGCCAGCGCTGGCGGTAAAGGGTGAAGTAATAGGCTTCGATCTTGCGATCCAGAGCGGTGGAAACGCTGAACGCAAGCTGCTCGGTGCGGGAGAGGGAGACCCAGTGCTTGAGCTCGGGCAGGTCTTCCCAGATGGAGTCGAAGTAGATCTGGTCGCCACCCATCAGCAGCAGCTGGAAGCGCTGCAGGCCCTTGTCGTGGATGCGCACCTCGTGCCAGAGCTGTTCCTTGTCCAGCAGCCTGTCGCCGCGCAGGAGCTTGTCGTGGCTATAGAGCAGGTCCTCCCACACGGCATTGGCCGGACGCACCAGCTTGCGCATGCCGGCGGGGTCGGAAAAACCGTTGCAGGACACATAGGCCAAGCGCGGTGCACAGTCCTTGCCCGGCGCGGTGAAGTGCCATGCCGGCCCGCCTTCCACGCCGTACTCCACCCGACGCTCGTCCTTCTGCAGCTTGCAAGAAAGGTCGTAGCGCAGATAACGCTCCTTCCTGATCACCAGCAACTGCTTCGGTGCGGGACAGCTGCGCCCCTCCACCTTTAGCTCTGGCACCTTTGCACCGTCGGGGATGCCCACCAGGGCCGTGACCCGCCAGGTGCCATCCTTGCCCACGCCACGAAATGACAGCACCGGGCCGAGCAGGAAATCGTTGGTGGCCATGAACAGTCCTCCCTGTTGTTGTGTGGTTTCCACTTCGGTCGAATGACCGATCACGGCAATGCGACAAAATTGTGACCGTGCGGTTCCGCAAGGAGGAGGGCGGCGGGCGAAAATCGTGACGCATTTCCGCCAGCGGAGCGTTCAGGGCGGGCATTGGTGGGGGCGGCCCTTGGCTGATCGTAGGGTGCGCCATGTGCACCGATTGCGGGATCGGCCTCTGCGCCTCGCGCAACCCTTGGCGCGCGGCGGACCCTGCCAGGCCAGCTCCGTCGCTGCAGCCAGACATTAATTTGAACTTGAAAACCACGTCCCAGGCCGAGGGGCGTTTCGTTTGGACTATCTCGTCGGACGCCTGGGCGCGGCCTTGTTCCAGCGCCGCTCGATGGCACCGGATGAGGCCGCCTTCAACAGCCGCTGGAAGGTCGGGCACTCCCCATGGCTCGGGGCCGGGCAGGCCGCCGCATGCCGCAGGCCGTCACTCATGGCCTTGAGGCGCCTGGCCATGGCGTCGATCTCGTCGGCCTTGGCCAGCAGCAGTTGGCGGTCGATGATCGGCTCGCCGTCGGGCGAGAACATCGAGCGAATCTCATCCAGCGAAAGCCCGGCCGCCTGGCCCAGGGCAATCAGCGCCAACTGATCGAGGATGCCGGGGCCGAACCAGCGCCTGGTTCCTTGCTGGCTGAGCGAGCGGATCAGCCCCTTCTTCTCGTAGTAACGCAGCGTCGAAGCGGGTATGCCCGAGCGTTTGGCGACCTCTGCAATGTCCATTTCCGGTCCCTTGACTTGAAGTTGACTTCAACTTCTACAGTGAGCCCCACACCTCCCACCGTCAACGACCAAGGGGCTCACATGACGCTTTTGCACGACATCATCAAGGTCATCCTCATCGGCATCGGCGCCACCGCCGTGATGGATATCTGGCTCAACCTCCTCAAGCGAATGGGCGTCCAGACACTCAACTTCGCCTTCATCGGGCGCTGGGTCGGGCACTTGTTCCGCGGCCGCATCGCCCACGCCGCCATTGGCCAGGCGCAACCCATCCGCGGCGAACAGGCACTGGGTTGGCTCACCCACTATGCCGTCGGCGTCGGCTTCGCGGCCTTGCTGGTGGGGCTCTTGGGCATGGGCTGGACGGCCAGCCCGACGCTGCTGCCCGCCGTGCTGGTGGGGATCGGCACGGTCGTCGCGCCGCTGCTGGTGATGCAGCCGGCCATGGGCGCGGGCTTCTTCGCCTCGCGGACTCCGGCGCCCCTGAAGAACTGCCTGCGCAGCCTGGCCAACCACGGCGTCTTCGGCCTTGGCCTGTTCCTCGCCGCCGCGCTGGTCGACTGGGTTGCGCAATAAGCCCGCCGCCCGCTTGAGCAACATCGCCAAATCACAGGGACCCATCGCCATGAAAAAGCTTGCCGTCATCTACCACAGCGCCCACGGGCACACCGAACATATCGCCCGGCAGATCTGCGAAGGCGCCCAGGCCGTGGCCGACACCGAAGTCCACCTGCTCAGGGCCGAAGACCTCGACAAGGCGCCGGAGCAACTCCTGCACTACCACGGCTATATCCTCGGCTCGCCGACCTATTTCGGTGGCGTTTCCGGCGCCTTCAAGACCTTCATGGACGCCACCGGGGGGCTCTGGCGCAGCCAGCAGCTCAAGGGGCGTCTCGCGGCGGGCTTCACCGTGTCGTCATTGCCGGCGGGGGACAAGCAGTCGACGCTCATGTCGCTCTTCGTCTTCTGCATGCAGCACGGAATGCTCTGGGCGGGTAACCCCATCCTGCCCGAGCAGCACGCCGGCGTGCCCTACGAGGAAGCCGCCAATCGACTGGGCTCCTGGTCAGGCCTGGTGGCCCAGTCCAGCCACACCGCCCCGGCCGACGCCTTCGCACCAGGCGACCTGAAGACCGCGCGGATGTTTGGCCGAAATTTCTCCGAGACCCTGCACCGGCTCGCCGGCGCAGCCTGACCCCCGAGGTGCCTGCATGATTCCCCAACGCTACGGCCCGCTGCTGTTCAGCCTGATCCTCTCCGGGCTCATGTCCCTGCTGGTTTCCGGCATTTCCACCTACCGCGCGGCGGGGCTGGCGCCGGACTTTCCCGGCCTCTGGTGCGGCGCCTGGCTCATGGCCTGGCTCTTCGCCTTTCCGGCGGTGCTGCTGGTCACACCTGTGGCGCGGCGGGTGGTTGGCTGGCTGGTGGGGCAGGGGTGAGGCGCCGACGGCGCCCTTCGTGTCGTGCTTTCAGCCCTGGCCGAGATGGGTCGCGAAGCCGCTCCGGCCCGGGGATAGGTCGGGGCGCAGGGTCAGCGCGGGGATCTCGTAGTCGCCGGAATTCTGCTTGCGGTAGGGAATGGGCCCGGTGTGCCAGAGGTTGTCCAGGCGCTCTCCCAGTCCCGCGCTCACGGCGGCAAAGCGCACTTCGTCCATACGGCTGGTGCGGTAGACCAGGAAGGGGGGCAATACGTCGAAGCCGGGGTAGTGGAGGATGCCGTGCTGGATGGGGAACAGCAGGTCGTCGATGGGGCCGTTGATGCCACGGGGGCTGTAGTGAGAATCCCAACCGCCGGTGGTGACGATCAGCATGGCGCGCTTGCCGGCCAGATTCCCTTCGCCGTAGCGGTTGCCCCAGCGGCTGTCGGAGTGTTCGCCCACGCCGTAGGCGAAGCCATAGGCGTAGACGCGATCAACCCAGCCCTTGAGGATCGCCGGCATGGTGAACCACCAGAGCGGGAACTGCAGGATCAGCGCATCGGCCCAACGCAGCTTGTCCTGCTCCTGGGCGATGTCTGCGCTCTGCCGGCCATTGGCGAAGGCCAGCCGGGAGTCCCCGGAAGGGGAGAATTGGCTGCCGGGTTGGTAGTCGAGGTGGTCATCGGCGTCCAGTGTGGCTTTCCAGCCCATGGCATAGAGGTCGCTGACCTGGACCTGGTGGCCGGCGGCTTCGAGGCGTTGCACGGCGAAATCGCGCAAGGCGCCGTTGAGCGAGCGGGGTTCGGGATGGGCATAGACGATCAGGACATTCATGGGGAAACCTCCAGTGCGGGATGGGCGCAGGATGGTGTTCCGCCAGGTATATTGGATATGAATATCCAATATTCCAGGTATTTGAATGAATAATCTCAGGCGTCTGGACCTCAACCTGCTGGTGACCCTGGACATGCTGCTGGCCGAGCACAACGTGACTCGCGCGGCGGAGCGGCTGAACTTTTCCCAGCCCTCGGTGAGCGTGCACCTGGCGAAGCTGCGGGAGGTCTTCGACGACCCGCTGTTGCTGCCTGGACCGCGCGGCATGCGACCCACCGCGCGCGCCGAGGAATTGCGCGAGCCCCTGCGCCAGGCGCTGGAGGCCCTGGAGCGGGCGGTGTCGCCGGCCAACCCCTTCGACCCCGCCCAGGCACAACAGACCTGGCTCGTGGCGGCAACCGACTACGGCGAGTCCTCCATCCTGCTACCGGCCCTGGCCGGGCTGCGGACACGAGCACCGGGAACCCGGCTGGCGGTGGTGGAGATGGTGCCGGCGCGCATCGCCCGGCAGGCGGAGCAGGGGGAGATCGACCTGGCCTTCCACACCGTCGAAGGCTCGCCGCCCAACCTGCGGCGCCGCGCCCTGTTCGCCGAGCGCTATGTGCTGGCCGGCCGCGTCGGCCATCCGGGGTTGAAGCGGCGGCCGACGCTGAAGCAGTTCTGCGATCTGGAGCAGGTGATCGTCTCGCCCGACGGTGGCGGCTTCCAGGGGATTACCGACGAGATCCTGGCGCAGCGGGGGCTTCTGCGGCGGGTGGTGCTTTCGGTGCCGCATTTCCTCTTCCTGCGCGCGGTGCTGGAGAGCAGCGACCTGGTGGCCATGCTGCCCGAGCGCCTGGTGCGCGGCAGCACCTCCCTGCAAGTGGTCGAGGCGCCAGTGGAGCTGCCGGGCTACGAGATGGCCATGCTCTGGCATGAACGCTCCCACCGCGACCCGGCGCACCAGTGGCTGCGGGAGCAAATTGTTCAGGCGGTGTGAGGCGCTTTGGCTTGGTGGGCAGGAATCGATGGGTATCGCAAGCTCGCGGAACGCCGCCCGACCCATCCTACGATCTCGTACCTCGGCGCCAACCTACGCCGGGGACGTAGCTCCGTAGGATGCGGTGGAGCGAAGCGATACCCATCAGCTCGTAGGGTGGGCTTCAGCCCGTCAAAGAAGTCGGGAGCAATACCGGAAGGCCAGAACGACAACGGGAGCCCAAGGGCTCCCGTCGAGGTGGATCAGTGCGGCTGGTTCAGCGTCAGGCGCATGTGGCGGTTCACATCCTTGTACAGCAGGTAGCGGAAGCGGCCGGGGCCACCGGAGTAGCAGGCCTGCGGGCAGAAGGCGCGCAGCCACATGAAGTCGCCGGCTTCCACCTCGACCCAGTCCTGGTTCAGGCGGTACACCGCCTTGCCTTCCAGCACGTACAGGCCGTGTTCCATCACGTGGGTTTCGGCGAAGGGAATCACGCCGCCCGGCTCGAAGTTGACGATGTTGACGTGCATGTCATGACGCATGTCGCTCATGTCGACGAAGCGGGTGGTGCTCCAGCGGCCTTCGGTGTCCGGCATCACCAGCGGCTCGATGTCCTGCTCGTTGGTGACGAAGGCTTCCGGCAGCGGCACGCCATCCACTCTCTGGTAGTGCTTGCGGATCCAGTGGAAACGGGTGTGCTGGCCGGAGGTATTGCGCACCTTGTAGTCGGCGCCCGGCGGAATGAAGGCGTAGCCACCCGGCTGCATGTTATGCACCTGGCCCTGCAGGGTCAGGCTCAGTTCGCCTTCCACCACGAACAGTACCGCTTCGGCGTTGGGGTCCTGCTCCGGCTTGTCGCTGCCGCCCTGGGGGGCGAGTTCGACGATGTACTGGGAGAAGGTCTCGGCGAAGCCGGACAGCGGGCGGGCGATTACCCACATGCGCATCTTGTCCCAGAAGGGCAGGTGGCTGGTGACGATGTCACGCATCACGCCCTTGGGGATCACGGCGTAGGCTTCGGTGAACATCGCGCGGTCGGTGAGCAGCTCGGTCTGTGCCGGGTGCCCGCCGTGCGGCGCGTAATAGCTGGATTTGGACATGGGGCATTTCCTCATTGTTGTTTTGCTGCCTGGCGCGCGGCGCCGGGGCGAACAAACCGTGCCGATCGGCGCGCCAGGGGGGGGCGACAACCGTCGTTGACAGCCACGATATCCAGCGGCGACTGCATGCACAAATTAAATGTTGGAATCCGCCGTATTCAGTTTTCGAATGCGAGAAATGCTGCGGCTCAGCCACGCGTGTCCTGGGCCAATACCCGCGACAGCACCTGGGCGAGGGCCTTGACCATCGGGTCCGCCGCCGGGCGGTGCAGCAGCGCCACTTCGAACACGTCCACCGAGGGTAGACCGGTTTTTTTCGACACGACGGCATGATCCGCCGTCACCGCGCGCAGCGGCAGCAGGCCGATGCCCATGCCGTCGGCAATGGCCGACTGGATGCCGGAGAGGCTCGAACTGGTGAAGCTGATGTGCCAGCGCCGGCCGACGGACTCCAGGGCGTTGATCATCTCGTCGCGGTACACCCCGCGCGGCGGGAAGGTGACGATGGGCAGCGGGTCGAGGTCGATGCAGGGGTTCTTGGCGCTGTCCACCCAGCGCGTCTTCTCCGGCCAGCAGGCCACCGCCTCGCGGCTGTTCTGGCGTTGCTTGAGCAGCACCAGGTCGAGCTCGCCGCGGTCATAACTGGCGCTGAGATCGCGGCTGAGTCCACTGGTGACTTCCAGCTTCACCTGCGGGTAGCGCCGGTTGAAGGCGGCCAGTTGCTCGGTGGTGCGGCCGCTGGCGAAGTCGTCCGGCACGCCGATGCGCACCGTCAGCGCCACGGTGGCGCCGGAGAGCGCCTCGGCCATCTCGTCGTTCAGGGCCAGCAGGCGCCGCGCATAAGCCAGCAGCGTCTCGCCGGCGTCGGTGGGCAGCACATCGCGGTTGCCACGCTCCAGCAGACGATGGCCGGCCATCTCCTCCAGGCGGCGGATCTTCTGGCTGATGGTGGATTGGGTCGAATGCAGGCGCGTTGCGGCGGTGGTGAAGCTGCCGCAGTCGGCCACCGTGACGATGGCCCTCAGCAGGTCGAGGTCGAACAGGCGGCTATTCGATTTGTCACTCTGGTCCATCGCACTATTCATCTTTCAAATGGCATGAACCGCTTTTAGCAGCTCCCCGGGGGTGGGGCAATCGCCGGGGCGATGACGTTCCCGAGACTGTCCTATTCAGGTACTTCGACATTCACCTGCAGCGCATCATGGCGCCAATACTCCACGTCGCAGTCGATCAGTCGACCCGACTGGTCGCGATTGATGCGAATGATCTGCAGCGCGGGGCTGCCGACCGAGACCCTCAGCGGCGCTGCCGCTTCCGCGGGCAGGATGGTCGGGACCATTTCGAAGCGCACCCGGCCGTAGCGGATGCCGTACCGGCTGGCGTAAAGGTCGGTCAGCGAGCGGGTCAGGTCGAATTCGTCGATCCCGGGGAAGTAGCTGGGGTTCAGGTAGTGTTCGACATAGAGCACCAGCCGGCCATCCACGCGGCGGGCGCGCCGGATCTGGTAGACCCTGGAGAGCGCCGGTAGCTCCAGGCGCTCGCAGATATCCACGCTGGCCGGAATCAGCCCGACACCCAGCACCTCGGTCGCCGGGACGCGTCCCTGTTCCGCCACCATGGCGTGAAAGTGGCTGCGCACCAGCGGGTTGTAGACCAGCCGCTGGGGGGACACGAACCAGCCCCGGCGCTCCTCCCGATAGATCACCCCCTGGTCCTCCAGTTGCCCAAGGGCCTCGCGCAGGGTGATCCGCGTGGTCGAGAACACTTCACACATCTGGCGTTCACTGGGTAGCTTGCTACCGCGGGGCAGCAGACCGCGATCGATCTGCTCGCGCAGGGACTGGTAGATGACCGTCAATGGCCGGGACGGCTCATCGCGCATGACTGACACTTCTCCGTGCTGGTCGGGTTTCCGGGCGCACAGAGTAATGCCTCCCACGCGGCTCGGGTATCCAGGGCAATCCGAGCTCGGGTTCGCCCTGGCCCCATCAACGCCAGCGCAGTACCGGCCAGCCTGCATGTTTGGCATGGCGCCGTAGCGCCTCATCGGGATTGACTGCGTTCGGCTTGTCCACCAGGGAGAGCAGGGGCAGGTCATTGCGGGAGTCGGAGTAGAAGGAGGCTCCGGCCAATGCTTCGCCCTGTTCCTTCAGCCAGGCGTCGAGGCGGGAGACCTTGCCTTCGCGGTAGGTCAATGTGCCTCGGGTTTTCCCGGTATAGATCCCGTCCCGCTCGTCGAGATCGATCGCCAGGACTTCTTCGACTCCCAGGCGTTTGCCGATGGCACTGACCAGGAAATGCGCCGACGCGGAAATGATCAGGAGGCGGTCGCCGTTGTCGCGGTGGCTGGCCAGGCAGCGAATGGCGTCGGCATGGATCCGCGGTTCTATCGTGCTGTCTATGAACGCGTCGACCGCCACGGCAATCTCCTTCGCGGTGCGACCGGTTACCGGGGAAAGGCTGAAGTCCATGTAGTCTTCCATGGCCAGCTGGCCTTCCGCGTAAAGGGCCATCAGTTCATTCTCCTTGCGGATGAAAGACGCTTTCTCGACCCACCCCAGTTCGGTCATGTGATGGCCCCAGAGCGTGGCGCAGTCGCCATCGATGAGAGTGTCGTCCAGGTCGAAGATCGCGAGGGGCATAGGTTGGTCCTTTTTCAGATGTGTTGCGGTCCGGGCCGGGGGGTGTTCCTGGGTTGAACAGGGCTTGAGCGATCGCCCCGGCACTTTGGTCGATGGTTGCTGGGTTCGGTGAACGCGCCGCCAGGTGCTTGCTGAGCTGTCCATGGCGGCGCCATCTCCTTTCAGGAAAATCAGTGGGTCATCTACTGCGCCTTCCCAGGTTGCAGCCGTTCCCCGCCGGGGAGCGCATCCGCTGCCCCCGCTTCTGTGCGGTCTAGGTGTGATTTCGGGCGGCTATTCCAGAACGGCACCAGCATCAGGCTGGCCAGAAGTGCGGTGGCGGTGAAGACAAAGAACACGGTGATGGTGTCGAAGTAGCCGGGAAGCAATCCGCCGAGGATGGCCCCGACCGAACCGCAGCCATTGACGAATCCTGTCGCGGTACCGGCCGATTCGCTGGTGCCGAAGTCGATGGCGGCGGCACCGCTGATCATCGAGTCAGGCCCATAGAGTGTGACGCCCATCATGAAGAGCAGGCCTACCACCACATAGAGGCTGCCGCTCTGCATGGCGGGAACGAACAGGGCCAGGCACACCGTCAGGGCCGCCAGGCTGAGCACGCAGGCGGGCATGCGTCGGGCGCCGAACAATTTGTCCGAAGCGAGTCCTATGAGGATAGGACCCGCCAGGCCGGCGACTTCGAAGGCGGACGGGACGATGGACGAGGCGACCTTGCCGATCTCGGGCATGCGCTCATAGATGATCACCGGCCCCCACAGCAGGATGGCGTAACGCGCGGGCTTGAGCAGGAAGTACGCCAACCCCAGGACCAGCACGTGGGTGTTCTTCAACACCTGTCGCAGTGAACCCGAGGACCTTACCCGAGGCGCATTGTCGATCGTGATCGGGGTCGTCTCGGCCTCCACGGGCGCAAAGCCGACGTCCTGGGGGCGATTGCGCTGTAACAGGAAGAACAGCACGGCAACGATCAGCACCACCACGGCCGAAGCGATGAATGCCATGCGCCAGCTATGGGAGAGGCTGTAGGCGCACCAACCGGCGAAAGGCGTCGCCACCAGGCCGCCGAATGCATAGCAGGTGCTCCAGTAGCCGAGCACCCGACCTCGCTCGTGGGTGGCGAAGAAGGCGCCTATGTTCTTGCACAGGCCAGACCAGCCGGTGGACTGGGCAAGCCCCTGGACCACCATGCAGGCCGCGAAGATCGGCAGCGTCGCAAAGGTGCCCATGGCGATGGCCGCCAGGGCGGATGCCACAAGGCCTCCCAGCACGACGACACGTGTTCCGAAACGATCGGCGAATACGCCCCACATGAACTGGCCGATCGCATAG
This sequence comes from Metapseudomonas cellulosilytica, assembly GCF_049334135.1. NCBI lineage: Bacteria > Pseudomonadati > Pseudomonadota > Gammaproteobacteria > Pseudomonadales > Pseudomonadaceae > Metapseudomonas > Metapseudomonas cellulosilytica. The sequence continues at coordinate 9,750 of NZ_JBHZGN010000035.1, forward strand.
GCGGTGAGATAGAGCGCATCGAGGTCCGCCATGACGCTCTTCTCGAGTCCGAAACCAGGGTCTTCGCCGATCCCCAGCTTGGCGACGGAGAATGCTTTTCGCGTGAAGTAGAAGGCTGCGTAAGCCAGCCAGGTGATAACGAAGATCTGGATGCGCCAGCGCTGGAGCGATTTCCAGCCGCCGTGCGGGGTACCGGGATTCTTGTTCATATTCGGGGTCCCTATGGTTCTAGACAGTGCAACGAAAGTTGTTCTTGTTCTGGGTACTGCCGAGCTGTCCAAGCTCATGGACTAGACCAAGTCCGGTAAGCATGGCGGTGCGTTGCAATAGGCGACGATCTGGTGGGGCGCTCCTCCTCGACTCTGCAGGGTGCTGAATAGTGCTGATAAGCCACGGCGGCCATCCGCACAGGGCTGGCCGTAAGGTGGGTGCAATCTATCATTGGGTTGTTTTATTGGTCTATACCAGATCGAGTGTGCGGAGGTGAATAATTGAGCGAATTTCCTGATTTAAATGTCATTAATATACGAATTAATGTCCAAATTTGCGGATTTGTTTTGCTTTTTTCTATGATTATCAAATGTTTGGAATAGACCAGATTTTCAAGGTCCGAAGACGACGGGAATGGGGCGCGCTGGAGAGGTGATCCCAGACCCCATCGGCGAAAGGTGTAGGAGCGGGGGGATGGGGAACTGGGCAGTGAGCTCGCGATCGAGGCAGGAGTCCCGCACGTTGCCCGCTGTTGGGTGCGCCATGGGCAGCGACCGCTGGATCAGCCCCCGCGCCGTGTCCGACCGCTGGTGCGCGCGGCGCACCCTACCGGGACGGATTCGCCGGTCTGATCATGCAACTTGAGTCGTAGCGGGCAACGCTGGATCTGATGTGATTCGCCGACCTCCGGAACCCAAGTCCGCTGGAGGTCGGCGCAGGTGCGGGCGAGGATGGCTCAGGGCTTGTTCTTCAGTTGCTCATAGGCGAGCCGTAGATCCTTGGCCCAGCCGTCGATCACCGGCTTGATGTCCTTCACGGTCAGGGCTGTTTCCTTGTTCTCCAGACTGGTGCCGGTGCCCTTGCGCACCACCTCCGCCAGGAGTTTGGAGTTACCGCCGTCGAGGAACATGGCTTCGGTGGCGATCTGCACTTCCTGGTCGCGTGCGCCCACCGCTGTGGTGGTCGCGGCCACTACCAGCGCGATGGGGATGACCTCGTAGGGCTTGAGTCCCTCGGTCGAGGTAGAAACCGCGGTAATCGCAGGTCGTAGCACGAGGCTGTCCGCCGCAGCGGTGTCGCTGATCTTCACGACCGCTCCCAGTTCCCGCCGCAGGGCGGTGTCGTAGTACTGGGTGATGTCATCGAGGGTGGCCTGGGATATCTGCTGGCTTGGCTGGGGGCGTGGGTAGAACTGGCTGGGCTCGATATATACGCTGCTGTAGCGGCCCAGGTTCAACGACGGGTCGATCCAGCGCGCCACTTTTGCGCCGCTGGCCGATTCCTGTTCTTCAAGGACGCTGTAGTTCGGCAGAAATCCCGAATAGTGGCTGGGTTCGACCAGGGTGCTGGAGCAGCCACCCAGGACCAGGAAACTGGTGAGCGATACGACGATAGGGTTGAGTCGCATGATTTCGCCTCGCCATTGAGATGGCTTGTCATCGGAAACTTCCGACATGGTAGGTAAACCCGACTATCTCACCCTCCTCCCGGGTAAGACGAGGTAGCCAGGGCGTATCCCCTTCCTGGGGACCACAGCAAGCGTAGTTGGCGGCAGGCTGGATTCCAGTGCACAAGCCGGTGTCTTTGCAGGTTTGCTTGAAGGAGGCTCGTGCATGGGCTGTTGTTGCCCTGTTTCGGCAGAACTCAGGAGACCGATGCATCGGGCGTGAAAAAGTAGGCCAGGCCAAGAATCAGATAGACAGCGAGCAGCTGCACGCCCTTGAGCCAGTCCGAGCGGCCGTCTCCCGCAACCTGGCCGGTTATCAGAACCGCCAGCAGAACGGTCAGGACCAGGCCGCCGGAGAAGGCCAGGTCCATCGGGATGGCTCCGATGAAATGGCTGGCAAGGACCAGGACCGGGGCAACGAAAAGCGCCACCTGGACGCTGGAGCCGATGGCAATGGAGAGTGACAGGTCCATGCGGTTCTTCATCGCTGCGGAAATGGCGGACGCATGCTCGGCCGCGTTACCGAGAATGGCCACCACAAAGACCCCGACGAACAGGTTACTGAGCCCGAGTTGTCGCGCGCTGGGCTCGATGGCTGCGACCAGGATCTCGCTGATCCAGGCAATCAGCAGGGTGGCCAAGGCAAGTACCAGAAGCGCCTTTCCCATTGGCCAGAGCACGCCTTGATCCGAGGTGTGCTGGAGATCGGGTGCACCCGAGAACAGGCTCTTGTGGGTGATCAGTGAGTACACGAGGAAGAGCCCGTAGACCAGCAGCAGGACCAGCGAGATATATAGGCTGAGTGACAGCAGCCCGTGTGGGGCGCGGGATGCCACGACCGCGTTGTAGGCGGCGGGCAGGATCAGGGCAATGGTCGCCAGTGTCAGTAGCGTGGCCTGCGAACGCGCGGCGGAGGCGTTGTACTGCTGCTCCTTGTGACGCAGCCCGCCCGCCAGCATGGCCGCTCCCATTACCAGGAGAATGTTGCCCACGATGGACCCCGCAATGGAGGCTTTCACCACATCGTGCAAGCCGGCGCGCAATGCACTGAGGGCGATGATCAGTTCAGTGGCATTGCCGAAGGTGGCATTGAGCAGGCCGCCTACACCTTCGCCAGAGCGCTCGGCCAATTGCTCGGTGGCCCGGCCCAGCCATCCCGCCAGCGGGATGATGGCCAGGGCCGCCGCGAGGAACACCAGCAGGTGATATTCCTGCGCAACGAGTTCCAGGGCGATCGCAATGGGGACGAAAACCAACATCCAGTTGAGCATCTGGTGCGCTCCTCGGACTGTGCGGAATCCGGTAAGGATGGCCCGCGATCCGAACCACGTCTAAGCAGGTGCCGGGGAATGTCGATTCACATCTGCGCATCGACCGCTGCTGTCTGGGATGGCGGCGCGAGACGGTTCGAGCGGACATCCGCAATGCGTCCTGCTGCATTCAGATAGTTGGCTACACTGAGGTCGTTTCGAGCGTGCTTCCCCATAAATCGGGAGAGCCAGGTGGACCTATCGATCGAACAGGACAAGGCCATCTGACTGGTACATGCGTGCGGCATGACTTTCAGTTTTTCAGATCAGGCTTCGGCCGAGACATTTGCCTCCAAGTTGGAGGAGCGCATTAACGCTTCCCACCGTCTTCCGGAGGAGACGGTAAAGCACTGGGCCGCAGAGCATCTCCGCATGCTGCGCGGTTCCTAGCGATTCGAAAGGCAGTGCCCGGCTGCGGGGCATGAGTTGCATCGAACCAACTCCCAGCAGCAACAGAGCAGTCTGTTCGGTGGCTTGGACCACTCGAAAGGTCATGCTGTAGGGTTGCGACCGTTCTTTGTTGGCCGGCCATCCAATCGAGCGATGCCATTTCGGCAAGGAGCTATGCATGGTCGATTCAACCAGCGATTTGCACGTGGGAAAACAGGCCGAACCCGGCAAGCAGACCCAGGTCGCGGGCGCTTCCGACAAATTGAAATTTGGCGCGCTGATCGCCCTCGTGGTTGGCTCGATGGTCGGCGGTGGGATTTTCTCACTACCGCAAAACATCGCCGCAAGCGCCAGTGCCGGCGCGACTCTGATTGGCTGGCTGATCACCGGCGTCGGCATGCTGATGCTGGCGTTCGTGTTCCAGACCCTCGCCAACCGCAAACCCAAGCTCGACGGCGGGGTGTATGCCTATGCCAAGGCCGGGTTCGGCGACTACATGGGCTTCTCGTCGGCCTGGGGTTACTGGATCAGCGCCTGGATCGGCAACGTCAGCTACATGGTGCTGCTGTTCAGCACCCTGGGTTTCTTCTTCCCCATGTTCGGCGAAGGCAACACGCTGCCGGCGATCATCTGTGCCTCGGTGCTGCTGTGGTTCCTGCACTTCCTGGTGCTGCGGGGCATCAAGGAAGCGGCCTTCATCAACACCCTGACCACCATCGCCAAGATGGTGCCGCTGGCGCTGTTCATCGTCATTGCCGCCGTGGCGTTCAAGCTGGACGTGTTCAGCTCCGATTTCTGGGGCGCCGGCAACAGCGACCTGGGCACGGTGATGAACCAGGTGCGCAACATGATGCTGGTCACCGTCTGGGTGTTCATCGGTATCGAAGGCGCGAGCATCTTCTCCGCCCGCGCCGAGAAGCGCAGCGATGTCGGCAAGGCCACGGTGGTCGGCTTCATCGGCGTGCTGCTGCTGTTGGTGCTGGTCAACGTGCTGTCCCAGGGGATCATGGCCCAGGCCGCGTTGTCCGGTCTGAAGAACCCCTCCATGGCCGGGGTGCTGGAAAGCGTGGTCGGCCACTGGGGCGCGGTGCTCATCAGCGTCGGACTGATCATCTCGCTGGCCGGTGCGCTGCTGTCGTGGACCCTGCTGTGTGCGGAGATCCTCTTCGCCAGCGCCCGCGACCACACCATGCCGGCGTTCCTGCGCAAGGAGAACGTCAACCAGGTGCCGGCCAATGCACTCTGGCTGTCCAACGGACTGATCCAGCTGTTCCTGATCATCACCCTGTTCAACAGCTCCACCTACCTCAGCCTGCTGTACCTGGCGACCTCGATGATCCTGGTGCCGTACTTCTGGTCCGCGGCCTACGCCTTGCTGCTGGCCTGGCGCCACGAGACCTACGAGCAGGCCCCGGGCGAACGCACCAAGGACTTGGTGATCGCGCTGGTCGCCGTGCTCTATGCCGTCTGGCTGGTGTACGCGGCAGGGGTGCAGTACCTGCTGCTCTCGGCGTTGCTCTATGCGCCGGGTGCGATTCTGTTCGCCAAGGCCAAGCGTGAACTCGGTCAACCGGTGTTCACCGCCGTGGAGAAGGTGATCTTCGCTGTGGTGCTGATTGGCGCGCTGATCGCCGGCTATGGCCTGTACAGCGGTTTCCTCAGTCTCTGACTCGGACGGGAGCCATGGTGGGCGGTTGTTCCGCTCGCCATGGCTAGCCGGGAGGTTGCAGTGGCACCGTGGTCGCACCGGCGTCGACCGTGGAAGAGGCAGGACGGACGACTGAACAGAGGGGGAGGCGTGATGCACCTACCGGATGAGGAAAAGCGGCAGAGAATAATCGACCCCGTCGACCGGGTAAGCGAGGTGATGTTCGGCTTGCTGATGGCGTTGACCTTCGTGGGATCGCTCAGCGTGGCCACGGCTGGCCGCGAGGACGCGCGCACCATGTTGATCGCGGCCTTTGGTTGCAATCTGGCCTGGGGCCTGGCCGATGCCGTGATGTATCTGCTACGCACCTGGACGGAGCGGGCGCGCAACCGAAACCTGTTGGCCCGGCTGCGCAACGGTACCAATCCAGAAGAAGGCCAGGCGCTGATCGCCGATGCACTGCCACCGCGCATTGCGGCGGCGGCTGGCAGCGACGGACTGGAAATGCTGCGCCATCGCATGCTGGAGTTCTCCGGTTCCCCCGTCCCCGCACGGCTGGGTATTGACGACTTCAAGGGGGCACTCGGCATTTTCCTGTTGGTCGTGCTGGCGACCTTTCCCCTCGTTATCCCGTTTCTGGTGACTGACAACACCGCGTTGGCGATTCGCACCTCCAATCTGGTGGCACTGGGAATGTTGTTTGCCTGCGGCTGGTTTCTGGCTCGCCATGCGGGTGGCAATCCCTGGGGCGGCGGTGCGGCCATAGCGATCGTCGGTACGGCGCTGATGTTCGCGATCATCGCCTTGGGTGGGTGATAGGGAAGGCGTGCAAACAGGCTTGAAAAAATGGACAGCCCCTTTTGCGGGGTGCCAGGAGCGTTCTTCATGTCCATTCAGGACGAGCGAAGTGCGTCAGCCTTTGGCTGCTGAGTGGCTGGCGGAAGAGTATGTTGCAGTAGTTAGCCGTTGTCCTGTCATGAGCCGCCAACATGGACCGTCTGTCTACCCTGTTGTCGCAGTTCGGCGTCCGCGCCAACCTGTTTCACAGCGGCAAGCTGTGCGGCGTGGCCTCCTACGGTGGCGCTGACCAGCACGGTCATATCCACTTGCTGCAGGCGGGCAATCTCACTTTGCAGGGCCCACGCGGCTCCGACCTCCTGCTTACCCGGCCCAGCCTGATCTTCATGCCCCGCCCGATCCGGCACGATCTGGTCCCGGTCGAGCCCGAGGGGGCTCAATTGCTGTGCGCGTCGATGACCTTCGATGGCGGCGCCGGTAACCCCTTGTCCGCCTCGTTGCCCGATCTTCTGGTGCTGCCCCTCGATGAACTGCCCCAACTGGCCGACACGCTCAACTGGTTGTTCAGTGAGGCGGCAGGCGGGCATTGCGGCAGGAAAGCCGTGCTCGATCGTCTATTCGAACTGCTGATCATCCTGCTGCTACGGCATCTTCTCGACCACCAGGGATTGAGTACCGGAATGATGGCCGGGCTGGCCGACCCGCGGTTGGCACGTTCGCTGGTCCAGATGCACAACGCACCTCAGCGTGCCTGGTCAGTCGCGGAACTGGCGAGCGAGTCGAACATGTCGCGTGCGGCCTATGCCGCGCATTTCCGATCCGTCATAGGGCAGACACCGGCAGAGTATCTGTTGAGCTGGCGGATCAGCCTGGCGCAGAAGCGCCTGCGAGAAGGGCGGCCGATTACGTTGATCGCTGAAGAGGTCGGTTATGAAAGCCCTTCAGCGCTTGCCCGAGCGTTTCGCCGCAAGACGGGCTGCAGCCCACGGGACTGGATGAAGTCCCTGGCTTGATGGTTCCGGGCCGCTGATGGGGATCAGGCCTGAAGCATCGGAATGCTTCAGGCCCTATCCGGAAAAGTTCTCAGCTCAGGGGGCTTCGATCCTGGTCAGGGAATGACCTGCCACGAATATGGAGGTGGCAAGCAATCCCAGGTCCTTGAGTAGAAACTGCCCTGGAGCGACGCTGATGGCCGGGAAGCCGAGGCTGGGCTCGATCACCCCGGGGGTCGAGAACATGAAGCTCAAGGTGGTGAAGAACAGTCCGGCGGACAGAGCGCCACCAATCAATGAAAGCTTTGGCGACAGCAGGCGGCCTGCAATTAGAACACCGATGGATACTTCCAGGACTCCGAGCAGGTTGGAGAAGGTATCAACGCTGAAGATTCCATAAAGCCAGCCCAACAAGGGGCTGTTGCTCACCAGCGGAACCAGTCCCTGGGCTTCATAGCTCGTGAACTTCATGCCGCCGAACCAGAAGTAGATGACCGCGAGTGCTAAATAGGCGCCGTAGGTCCCAATCGCCGTGGTTATGGCGCCGAGCGACAGGTTGTTTGAAAGCGCGTTGTTGCCGTGGGTGGTGATGTTCAAGGTGTTCATGGATCTGGCTTCCCGTATTTGGGCTAAGGGTCGCCCTGGCGAGTTTGACTGAGTCGCCACAAGACGATGGTTTTTAGCCTGGGTGATAACAACCGAGTGGTTATTCAAGGCCCCCTTGCGCCAGGGGGCATCAGTTTTCGATGACATTCGAGCCGTTGATGAGTCATCTCCTGCAGTCCCATGCGGTATGCATCGGGCTTGGAGATAGTGTTGCCGTTGGCCTGGCTCTCTTGGGTTCTGAACGTACAGAGTTCGATGCAGATCGTCTAAAGCCACCGGCACGTCTTGAGCGCTGGCGCGGCGGATAGCGGTGGGCTTCGCTTTCCAGAAGCGCGAGCCGGCGGGTCGGCTCAGCATCGACGAGGACCTAGGCCATGAGCGAACAGAACAGTGATCTGCTGGAACGGGTGTTGATGGCCCATGGCGGCCTGGAGCGCTGGAACAGCTTCAGCATTGTGAGGGCAAGCATTGTCACCGGCGGCTCGCTGTGGGGCATGAAGGGGCTGACCCAGGACAGCACCCCGCGTCAGATGACCGTCTGGCTGCACGAACAGCGATCCTCGGTGATGCCGTTCGGAGCGCCTAACCAACGTACGGCCTACAGGCCCGACCGAATCGCCATCGAAACCACCGATGGGCAAGTGGTGGCGGAACGGGCGGATCCGCGGGCGTCGTTCCATGGCCACGGGGAGAGCACGCCCTGGGACCCGCTTCATCGGGCCTATTTCAATGGTTACGCGCTGTGGTCCTACCTGAACATGCCATTTCTGTTCACGCTGCCGGGCGTCGTGGTCGAAGAGCTCGCCCCCTGGGAGGAGGGCGAGCAGCGTTGGCGCCGTTTGCGGGTGCACTTTCCGGTGACTGTCGCCACACACTGTCCTGTACAGGACTTCTACTTTGGCGAAGACTTTCTGCTGCGTCGGCACGACTACCGCGTCGACGTGAGTGGCGGATTGCCTGCTGCCCAGTACGTTCACGACTACATCGAAGCCGAAGGGCTCCGCATGCCGGGCAAGCGACGGGCCTATCGCCGTGACGCGAACAACCGTGCAATCGAGGCGCAACTGCTGGTCGCGATTGATATCAGCGACCTTCAGTACGCATGACCTGATACCGTCCGGCGCACGCCATCCAAACGAACGGATTTCAATCCGCCCCATCCGCCTCCACGCAAAGGTGATCGCCAGTGCTTTGGCTATCGCGGCGCTTCGCATCAGTTTCGGCGCGCTGCCTGCGTAGGCATGTTCTGAATTTTCATCTGCTGACTTTTGCTTGGCTTGCGCTGCCTATGCTCGCTCCAACTTGACCGTAGGATGGGTGGAGCTTGCGATACCCATCAGCTCTGTCGCGATGAGAGTAAATCCAATGCGTGTGACTGCCTCTCTACAAGGAGAGTAGGGGGGAGTAGACATTTCCCCTTTGTTGCAAGCCCGTCTGTTGAGTACGGAGAAACAGGATGTTCTCGTTTGACTCACGTATTACCCATGCAGTCCTTGCCCGGCCTTGGCGAATCGCCCAGGTATTGGCATTTGTCTCCCTCAGCAAATTGACCCTCATAGCCGTGCCGCTGCTGCTCGGCCATATAGTCGATGGCCTGACTTCGGAGCAGGGGATCGCCTCGCAAGAGATAGCCCTGCTGCTCCTGGGGTTCTGCCTTGCCGGGGTCATGCAGGTCGTCATAAACCCCATCCAATCGCTCTATCTCTCAAGGCTGGTTCAAGACTGCATTTGCGAAAGCTCATTGCAGTGGGCGCGCTGCGTGATGGGGAAGGAGTTCGAAGTCTTCTCTTCTCTGCGGATCGGGGGACTTATCAATACAGTCGATCGAGGTGTGAATGCCTATGAACGGTTGCTGAACTTCATGCTGCTGTCCGGCATTCCGCTGGTGGTGGAGACACTGATCGTTGGTGGCGTCTTCCAGTGCTACGGCGGCCCGGGGGTATTCCTCACGGTGCTGCTGGCGGCGGCTGGATACCTTTACCTGAACCACAGAATCATCCGGTGGCGGCGCAGCCATATTGATGCATTGAACGACCAGGAAGATGAGCTGGCCGCGAGCTTCGCCCAGACCTTCGGTGCAGCGAAGGCGATCAAGTGCGAAGGGACTCCGGAGTCAGCGCTGGCATCATTGGATGGTGCCTATCGCGGCTACGCCGCAGCGGCCACCAGGATCGGCTACTCGGCTTCGATATTGGGTTCCGCCAAGGCACTGTTCATCTGCCTGTCGACGGCGGGCATCCTGTTGTTTGGCTTTATGGACCAATACTCGCCCCACCCGTCCATGACGGTAGGGGAAATGGTCGCGATGTTCACCATCGCCACAGCCTTCTTCAACAGCGTCGCATCGGTGGCGGAAGCCCATCGCTTCACAGACCAGTTCGCTTCGGACCAGAAGCGGTTTCAGCAGGTCCTGGAACTCCCGGACTTCAAACCCGGCGACTCGGCTGTCGCAAGCAATCGTGCTGTGCCGGTCAGGCTGACGCTTGGGCCGGTTCGTATCCAGCGACCGGAAGCTGAGCTGCTGGAATTGCGCAACCCCCTTTCCCTGAAGAGAGGCGAGAGCGTGGCGATTATCGGAAGCAGCGGAGCCGGCAAGACGACCTTGCTCGAAGCCTTGGCCGGCGTTCTCGTCGAATCACGGAGCCGCCTGCAACTTGGCGATGCTTCGTTGCGCGAACTAAATGGAGCGGAGCAGTTCAGTCAGATTCGCTACTGCCCGCAATCGCCCAGCCTGCTCAGTGGGCCAATTGCGGATTCGGTTCTCTTCGGCCGGCCATACGACCGAGAGAAACTCTCCGAATACCTGGATGCGCTCGGGCTGCCGAGGCTTGCTGCGGATCTGGACAGTTTCGAAGTGGAGAACCAGGGGGCGAACCTCTCCGGCGGAGAAGTGAAGCGCTTGTCGCTGTTGCGAGTGCTCATGAAACCAGGCGCATTCAACCTGTTCGACGAGCCGACGGCTTCACTCGATTCCACCACGGCAGAGCAGGTATGGGACTTGCTGTTCCGGAGTTTCGCGGGACAGTCCCTGGTTTGCGTCACCCACGACTTGAACAGCCTGGAGCGCTTTTACCGGGTATGGGTGGTGGACGGCGGGCAGCTGATTGCGGCGGGGCATTGGCACGAACTGTCGAAGGATGAGCGGGTGGCAGCAATCCTGCGATACATGGGACAAACCTGTGCTACCGATAGTGAGCAGCCAGTTCACTACTAGGCGCATCCATGGAGGAGTGGCCGGCATTGCTGCAATGCATTCAGCCAATCCCCCGGGGTACATGGCGGGCGGCGCGCCGCGACCTAACGGGTAACTTCACGCCCCCGGATGTTCGGCGCGGCAGTGTAGCAAGCCTTGTCGGCGGCAGGCCGGCACTAAAGACTTGCCTCGCTACCAGCCTTGGCCGCGTTCAATCCCGCCTGGCGGCCGAAGAAGGTGGCGTCGGCCAGCGACAGGCCCGAGCTGTAGCCGCCGCTCCAGCGCGGCAGGCCACAGGAGGTGCGTCCGGCTGCATACAGGCCAGCGATCGGCTCGCGCTTCTCCGTAACGACCTGGCCCGTCGGCAGGGTATCCAGCCCACCGAGGGTGAAATGGGGGTAGAACGCATAGCCGATGCGGCAATCCAGTGCGACGAAGGGCGGCTCGTTGAGCGGCTTGAGCCATTTCGCGGCTTTCTGGAACAGGGGATCGCGGCCCTCGGCGGCATGGTGGCTATACAGTTTTACCGTTTCGGCCAGGGTGCCCTCTGGCAGCCCCAGTTCCTGCTCGACCTCTTCCCAGGTTTCGCCTACAGCGGCGATATCGATGCGGGTGAATTCCGCCGGTCGTTCGAAAATCGCGTTGTCAGCCAGCAGGTAAATACGATCACCGGACTGCTGCATGATGTGATGGCCGATGCGCCCGTGGTAGCAGTCCTCGTTGATGAAGCGCTGACCGCGTTCATTGACGAAGATGCCCTTCACCAGTGACTCCGGCGCGTAGAAGGGCAGGCTGACGAAGGCCTCGTTCATATGGATGGCGGCGCCGCCCACGCTTCTGCCCAGGAGGATGCCCGTCCCGTCGTCGCCTGGTGTGCCGATGGGATCGTCGGAGCGCAGCAGATGCGGCGCGTAGCGCCTGACCATGTCGCGGTTCATTGCAAAGCCGCCGGCACAGAGGATGACGCCGTTGCGAGCGCGTATGAAGCGGATCTGGCCATCGCTGCGGACGACCACGCCATGCACGGCGTTGGCGTCGTCGGCGATCAGTGCGAGCACGCGGCTGTCGTACCGGATATCCACGCCGAGCGCTTCGACGCGAGCGGCGAGGGCATCCATGAGCATGCGCCCGCCGCCCCAGCCGACCCACTGCGGGGTGTGTCCGCGAGGGCAGGGCTTGGCCTGTTCCACGAACGGCCAGGCCTCTTCGCTCCCGGACCAGATCAAGCAGTCATCCGTCACCGGCTCCATCATCTTTTCCGGCAGGAAGGTGTTCTTGTACCTGACGCCCTGCGCCACCAGCCATTCATAGTGGCCAAGGCTGCTTTCCGCATAGAGGCGTACTTTCGCCTCGTCCGCGTCGGCTCCGCCCGCCATCATCAGGTAGCGAAACAGATCCTCGGTGTCGTCAGTGAAGCCAGCCTCTCGCTGGGCAGGGGTGCCGCCACTGCCCCCCATGTAGATCTCGCCCCCCGACATGGCACTGGTGCCCCCGTTACCAGAGGTGGCCTCCAGCAGCGTCACGGCCGCTCCCGCGCCGGCGGCCTCGATGGCGGCACTTGCACCTGCGGCACCAAATCCGACGACGAGGACGTCGGTCTCGTGATCCCACTGGGGAACCTGATGGAGACGGCAGGGACGTGAGGCGGAGAAGTCGACTGTCATGCATGTGGTCCTTATTGGTTTTGTCATGCGGGAGCGGCTTGCATTCGAGCGCCCAAGGTACAAGCAGCCGGAAATCCTCCACCTCGTCCACACGGACTAACCCACGCGTTCGCCCTTGGTCGGAGCCGGTAGCCGATTTCATTTGAACTTGGAAAACCATGTCCTTAGGACGGTCAGGAGTCACCGGCTCTGCCTGTGACGATTCGAATGCCCGGGCTGGCAGGATGAAGCCGATCCGGTAGGGTGCGCCGTGCGCACCGGCGGTTGGACGGGGTACCGAAGCCGATCCCGGAATCGGTGCGCACAGCGCACCCTACGGTCCAGACCAGGCGAGAGGGGCGGCCTTGTGCACGGGGTCTGGGGCTACCGCAAGTCCACGTTCTACGAACGTGGATGTTCACTGGGCTACGACCTCTCCCTGTAGGCGCGAATTCATTCGCGAAGCAGGCCGCAGGCCTGCCTTCTTCGGACGAGAAGGGGACAGATTGATATTTAGACTCCAGGTTTGGCTTGCACGCATGGAGAAGCGCGGCCGGTGAGGTGGAATTAGAGTGACGGAAATAGATCTGTCCCCCTTTGCTGTGGAATACCCACAATCAACGCCGATACGATCAACGCCGACCTGCTTGCCTTCGTGCGAAGCTGAGTTTCGCGGGGGCCAAGGACTTCTCCTCTTGGCTCCCGCTTTTCAAGTCGGGAAACCAAGAGATCGTAGGCAAGTTCTTAGCGCTTCACGCAGACAAACAATGCATTCCCGGACGTGCCGCCCCAGGGAGTGATCCGTTCGTAGTCATGCTCGAAGATGTGCACCTCGAAGTGCGGCTGCAACAGTTGCTCAAGCTCGGTGAAACTCAGGGCAACCATGGCGTGTTCGTCCTGCCAGGCCTGGGTCACCCCCGCCTCGGTCTTCTCGATGCTGAGGCGCAGCGCCTGCCGCTCGCCCTCGCCGCTGTAGTACCAGCCGGAACCGAAGGTGAAGCGGCTGCCCTCGTGCTCCACGGTATGGCGCACGAATGAGCGGTTGTCGATCTGCCGCTTGTCCACCGTGTTGAAGCAGAACACGCCGTTATCCTCAAGCGCGTTGTGCACGCTGGCCAAGCACGCTCGCAGCTGCTCCAGCCCGGCGTTGTAGTGGATCGAGTAGAGGAAGCAGGTGATCAGATCCAGCGGCTCGCTCACTCGGAAGTCCGCCATGTCCTGCCGACTGAACTGTGCCTCGGGGCAGCGCAGCTGGGCGATATCCAGCATCGGCTGATTGATGTCCAGGCCGGCGCTGCGGTAGCCGAAGTCGAGGAAATGGCGCACGTGCGGCCCGGTGCCACAGGCGAGATCCAGGTGCCTGCGCCCCTGATTGCCGAACAGCTGGTGCAGCCGGCGCACGCTGTGGCTCTGCGCCCGGTAGTCGATGTCGGCACACATCAGGTCGTAGTAGATGGACAGGTCGGTGTACAGCGCGTTGGAGGACATAAGCAGCCAGGGGGTCGACGGGGAGTTCGGCGCAGCATGGTACCTCAACCCCAAGCGCTTCCCGCCGAAAACAGACTTCCTGCACCAACCGCTGAGGTGAGATTGGAGTAACAAAAAAATGAATCTGTCCTTTTGGAGTATGTCCGCTCTTTGGGGTCCCGACTATTATCCGCCGGTTGGCCGATGAACGCCGGAGGCCGGACGCTTGGGGAGCCGTCCGGATGGGCTGCATGGTTTGCGCTGTAAACCGACATAACAACAAGAATTGAGGATATGGGTCATGCAAAAGAAGTCGCTGCTGTTCCTGTTGTGCCTGATTTGCCCGCTGGTCTGGGGGGATGATGGACGAAGTGCCGGGAAGTTGAGTGAAATCCTCAGTCGCAGCCAATTGATGTGTGCCAGTGCGATGATCTATTTCAATCCGGCCGAACGCACACCTGACCCGCGCGGTTTGAACGCTACCTTCGAGCACCTCAATTTAATGGAGACCTACATGGTACAGCTGGGGCAGCCCGAGGCGTTGGTGCAGCCGATGCGTGCCATGAAGGAAGTGTTCGAAACCCTCGATCGACTGCCTCCGGCCGAGCGCGAGCGTTACCCGGAGCTGATCCAGCAACTGCTTGGCCATCAGCAACGGCTGCAGCAGGCGGCCTCCACTGCTTATGCCAGTGCCGGGCCCGATCCGGTCGCCGCCGACCTGGAGGCGCAAAGCCAGGCCCTGGCCACGCTGTTGCTGGACTACCAGATTCGTCTCTACCCGCTGCCGCACAAGGGCGGCCTGACGCTGACGCCAGATCAGGCAAAGGAGCTCGACCAGACGATCGAGCAGCGTTTCGAGACGCTACTGGCGCGCCATGCCGAGCATGCCGATGTGTTGTCAAAGGCCAAGGCCAGCTATCTGTTCGTACGTCCGCAACTGCAGCAGGTGGCGAGCGGTGGTACCGCTCGCAGCGGTGGTGCCGAGTTTTATCTCAATCGCGCCTCCGTCGATCTGGACGAGCTGGCGGTTGCGGTGCTGACACCCTCACCCTGAACCGGGCATAGGTTCCCCAACGTTGCAGCCGCTGACGCGGCTGCCCTCCAGGTGCCTTTCCAATGGGAGAGGGTCGTTACGGCGTCGTAGGTTGGGTAGAGGCACGAAACCCAACGATGCGGAGTCCCGATCGGGCTCCGGCCTGGGCCTCGTTCCTCGGCGCCAATCATCGGGGAGTCGGCCCCCATTCTTCCAACGGCATTGATCAAGTTGCGGGATCGGGACGCAATCGGTGCCAAGCCATGACGCCGATCAGCAGCGAGGACGTCAGGGCGAGCACCAGCCACGTAGGATGGGTTGAGCTTGCGATACCCATCAGTTCAGCCGTGATGGGTATCGTGTCGCTCATCACTTCTCGTACGGAATCACTCAGTCCTCGTCGGCGCCGCGATAACGCTTGTAGGGCAGTACGTTCCAGGTCCGTGTCTGGAGCCTTTGCTCATCGATGGTGCTGGGGATGTCATTCAGCAGGTTGCGGGCCGATGCCAGTTCCTGTTCCACCTCGGTTTTGTCCTGGTACATGAATTCGTCCGAAGCCTGATTGGGAGCCTGCCGGAGCTTTTCTTCCAGGTCGCTGATAAGGCGTTCCTGCTGCAAGCGCAGGGCGGCGCGAGCTTCTGTTCCCCAGGATGGCTGCAGGTTGCGGTTGTGGTCGACGACGGCGCTGTACTCCGCATAAACCTCGGCGTAGATGTCGCCGGCATGGGTACGGGCGTCATGGCAGGCAAGCTCCAGGTCACGGACGGTCAATGAATCCGCCGGCAGGGGAAGTTTGCGTGGCGCACCGCCCAGGCGGGTGTAGTGGGTATAGAAGGGGAACATGCTCTGGATGACCTTGGCCACCGGCAGGGTGCCTTCTCCGTCCTCACCCAGCCCCTTGGGCTGGACACCCTGCATGCCAGCCAGGGCCGATTCGGGGCGTACCACTTCCTTTGGCGGCACGATGCCGTGGCGCAACATTTCCCGGATGCCGGTGCCGGAAATATTCAGACGATAGCGTTCGTCGTGCGGACAGGTTTCCGTGGTGGCGTGACTGGAGCAGCGGGTGCAGTAGAACACCTCATGGAATAGCCGGATCTCGATGCCCAGTTCCCCGGGACTGAACTGGTCGAAGATATTGTGGCTGGCGTACTTGTCGTAGTAGCTGCCGATACCGGCGTGGTCACGGCCAATCAGCGCGTGGGTGCATCCGTAGTTCTTCATGATCAGCGCGTGCAGCACCGTTTCCCGCGGACCGGCGAAGATATAGGTCACCCGCAGCGGCGACAGGATGGCCCGGTCCTTCGGGTAATAGGTGTCCAGCACGTTGCGGTAGGCCTGCATGCGATATTCGTGACGCACGTACTCCCGCTTGGCCATCTCCACCAGGGGTTGCAGGAGCAGGCCATCGATGCCTTCCAGTGCGTTGCGGTGGATGTATTCATGCCCACGGTGCAGCGGGTTGGCACCGGTGATGAATCCGGCCACCGATTTGAATTTCCTCTCCTCGTAAAACAGACGCCAGGTGTCCTTGGGTTCGCGACGCAGTTTCTCGAAGGGGCCCCAGTCCACGCGCTGCAGCAGGTGCAACGTGCCACCCAGGGAGGTATCGCCCATGCGGCGAAAGATGGCGTCCACGCCGGGGTGGTTTCGATCCGTTGTGCCGAACAGCTGGCGTGCGCGCTCTTTCTTGTCGTAATCGAAGATGTCCTCGACGCTGAGAATCGCCACCGGCTCGTTGTGGCTGTCAGTCAGCGCCACGTCACTGCCCACGGAGAGCGAGCGGATGACTTCCCTGTTGCGCTCGCCCACGGGGGCAAAGCTCAGCGGAACCGGCCAGATCAGGCCATTGCTCAGACGGCCAGTGGCAAGTACGGACTCATAGTCGGCCCGGTTCATGAAGCCCTTGTTGGGTGAAAGCACACCCGTCGTGATCATTTCGATGGTGATTACGGCTTCCAGGTCGACCCGAATGGAAGGCAGCGTGCGGGCTCGTTCGATTCCAGCCTGCAGTTTCTCCGCCGGGACCACCTGATTGATCAGGGTGCCCCCGTGAGGTTGCTGGGGATGCTTATCGAAGTTGAGGGCGGCGTGTCCCATGTTTCCTCCTGGTTGGCATCGAATGCCGGCAAAGCAATGCGTCCGCTTTTTATTTGAAGTGCTGCGAACAGCGGTGCGGATGCCATCTTGCTATGGGGTGAAGGTGTTGCTGCGTAAGAGAGATTTGTAATTGTCGGATTAGTATTAAGTTGGTTTTTATAAGTTGTATGAGCTTCAATGATTGGTGCTGAAGGAAAGCTATCGGCAGTATTGAAATATGGCAAGGCTGTTGATGTGTGAGGAAATTCTGGTAATGAATGAAGAGTTTTCTTCTAAGTCTGGAGTAACTTAAATCAGAGCGTCTAATTGGGTTGTATCTGGAATGGCTTTTTATGCTGGATTAAATTTGGGAAGCGTTGTTCAAGCGGCGGAAAATAAAGAGGCCGTTCGGAACTTTTTAATGTTGGGAAATAAATCGGGCTGCTTCTACTCGTAGGATGGGTTGAGCTTGCGAAACCCATCAGCTCAGCGGCACTGGCGACCGTTTCCATTACCAAGCGCGGACCTGACGGACTCGGAAAAAGGGACAGATATATTGTTCTACTCTCGGCTTCGGCTTGTACGCATGGAGGTACGTGGCCTTCGAGGCTTAATTAGAACACCAAAAATAAACCTGTCCCGTTTTGTGGTCGGTCACTGTGGGTTCCGTTCCTCGCGGAGCGCCGCCCGATTCGTCCCACTGACCCGCCGATCACCACCGCCACGCGTTTCGATCTGGAACCTCGCCTTGCCCAGGTCGGAAGGCGTTGGTTCTGAAGGGTCGATGGGTTTCAGGCTGAGCTTGTCGAGGTTCGGCTTGTCGTTCGTGTTCATCGCTTCACTCCGGTGGTGCGCCAACAACCAGAGGCTAGATCGGCGATCGCTCCCGCACTTGAGGGATGGCATGAGCGGGCGAAAGGGCCTGCCGATGGGCATAGGCGTGTACCTGCGGTACGCCGCAACCGCGACTGCGGCTCGGGCGTAGCCACATCCGTGAGCCGGTCGTTCAGGCGTTCGATTGCCGCCCGCGAATTGCACTTGTGTAGTAATCCTTGTTGCGTCCATTGCGTTCTTTGGTAGCGGTTTTACTTCGTGCTCTTGACGCGTGTGACCCGTCATTACAATTCTTGTCGCCGGAAATCCATCGGAAATAACAATAACTATTCAGCAGTGCCCATCCTGTGGCCGCGGAACAAGGAGTTCGGTGATGCTCGGTTACTACGCGCAATACAGCAAGGAATACATCGCCACCCTGATGGTCGTGACCACACTGTTTTTTGCCCTGCCCATATTAATTTCCCCGCTAGCCTGGGCCAGAGCCATGCGCTGGACAATTCCGGAACATCAGCACCTGGCTATTTACTTCGGTCGATGCCTCGGCGCTTTTATCCTCATCGTTGAAATAACCATGCTGCGCTCTGTCACGACTGGTACCAGTTACAGCTATTCCTTCGATATTCTTTTTCTGGTGTTCACCCTGATGTTTGTCGTGCACGTATACGGTGCAATCAGACGCATTCAGCCGATTACCGAAACATTAGAGATCGGATTCTGGGTGATTCT
This sequence comes from Metapseudomonas cellulosilytica, assembly GCF_049334135.1. Lineage (NCBI taxonomy): Bacteria > Pseudomonadati > Pseudomonadota > Gammaproteobacteria > Pseudomonadales > Pseudomonadaceae > Metapseudomonas > Metapseudomonas cellulosilytica. The sequence continues at coordinate 28,129 of NZ_JBHZGN010000035.1, forward strand.
CTTCGTTCTTAATGTTTTGTTCTATCCGGCTGCCACCATCACACTTTGATCCCTGTGGCCTGCAAGTTGCTCTACAGATTCGTAGGATGGGTAGAGCGGAGCGAAACCCATCAATCTTGTCGCGGTGGGCATCGCTCCGCTTGCTGAGCACCGCTTCAGATCAGCCGATCACAAGCGGCGTGCGCTGGAGCAGGTCCGGGCAATCGCCCAGATACAACCACGCCTTGCCCTGCCAATGCAGCACCTCTATATCCCGTGCCTGCCACTGGATTACCTCGCGGTAGGGGCCTCTGCCGTCGAAGCGTTCCTTTTCCCGTAGGCGAGGAATCACCTTGCGGGTCAGCCATTGGCGGATGCAGCGGTTTTCGGGGTGGTAGTAGAGGATCAGCACGGCGTAGACGCCGGACTCGCTGATCAGCAATTCCTGCTCGAAGTCGCCGTGGCTGTTGCGCATCCAGACTCGTTGCAACTGGTCTTCATCCAGGTTGCGAGGCACCCGTTCGGGCAGTGGTGCGTGGTTGATCAGCCGGGCAAGGTCGCTGGCAGAAAACCAGGGCTCTTCATCCAGCAGCACCGCACGCAACTGGCGCTTGTGGCGGATGAAGGTGGCGGGCATCAGGACTTCGGCGTGCGGGGGAGGGGCGGGGTGAAACTGGGGGAATTCAGGCATATCCATTACCTCTGCGTGTAGTCGACAGCTTTCTTAGGGCTGTTGGCGTCGGGAGTTAAGAAACCCACACAGAGGCCGGGCGTATTCCCCTTTCGGGTTTTGTATTAGCCCACTCCCGACAGAGCAGAGGTTTTGTGCGGGTGCGAGTATGCCGCGAGCACAAAAAAGCCGCTGAGCTTTCGGGAGCGGTTGGTCCGCTGTGTGAGTAAGCGTTTCTTAGGCGCCGGGGACAGAGGCTATGGGCAGAGCGGGAGAGCGGCAATGCAGTTGCAGCGTGGGATTTGGCTGATTGGGAGGCGTGAAGCCGTGTAGGGTGGATGACGCTCTTTTCATCCACCAAGCTGAGCCGATCCCCCGCTCATTCACCCCAATTACCCGCATCGTTCTCCGAAGCATTCCCCGCCCAATCCACCGGATAAATCCCATCCCGCACCGCTCGGTGAAAACTCGAATACGGCCAATCTCGCACGCATTGCACATGACCATGCTTCACCGGATTGAAGTGGATGTAATCGAAATGTCGCTGGTAATCGAGGTCATCGCGGATCAGGTGTTCCCAATAGCGACGCTGCCAGATTCCCCGTTCCCCACGCTTTTGGTGGATATCGGTGCGTTGTTCCGCGTTCGCCAACCGTTTGGAAAAGGCAAACTTGATTGCCTTCCAACGATCCGCATAGGCCCTGTCGCCGGGAGGTAGGGTCCAGAGACAGTGCATATGCTCGGGCAGCACCACCCAGGCATCGATATGGAAGGGGTGACGTTGCTTTGCCGTGCGGACCACGGTGCGCAGCAGGTCGATTTCGCGCACCAGCAGATTGTCGCGGCGGTCGCGCAGGTTGACGGTGAAGAAGTACGTGCCGCCCGGCATCCGTGCACGGCGGTAGTTGGACATGAGTCTTCCTTGAGTCTTTGGGGGGGCCTTGTAAAGCGGTGGATGAAAAGAGCGTCATCCACCCTACGGTAAGGTTTGCGTTCGTGTCGAACTGCGGACTTCCAGGCTACCTCGCTGGTCGGCGTCAGGCTGTGAGGTACTCGTACGCCTGTGCGTATCTATCCAGTGCTGGCATGAGTTGGGCCACGTATGGCTTCATGCTCTCGTCATTGAGCAAATCCCTACTCAAGAAGACTGAACTGATCAGTGAGACCTCATGCTCTATAACCTTGACCTCTGATTTACGAATACCAGTGCATATGTTGATGCCGCCGCCCGTAAGCTTAAATCGACCGTGCTCAAAAAGCTCAGCAAGCCCTAGTTCTGCGCTGGTCATCGGTATTTTTGTGGTGATGTGGAAATGGCCATCCGGCATTGTTTGGAAAGCACTGGTTGCAGCTTGACGAATTTTTTCCATCGACTTCGCAGTGAAATTGATTCGGGCGACAGCTTCGTCGATATCGAACGTCCACTTAGTCTTAACCTTCCTGAGTGTTACCGGTTTTAGGGTTTTCTGAGGTTTTCCAGATTGATTGTGTGTGACGTTCCAAAGAGGGTTTTCAGCGATGATTGCACTCCGCTCAGCTTTCTCTGCTTCTGCGCGTGATGGGAAGTATTCGATTGTCATACTGCGAATTTCATCGGACCACTTAGAACCGTACTTGTGCTGCATGTACCGGTCGAAAGCGGACTTGGAGATGCCGACGTAAAGGAGCTCTCCGTGAGCGTTGAAATGACGATAGAGTTGAATCATACAGAGTCCACGGGTTTGATTATCAAACTACCGAGATAGAGCTGATCAAGGTCACATTGAATTGCGCCCTTTAGTCAGGTGAGTAGTGAATCGCCCCTAGCTTGGTAGCCAGCATTCCAGATCGGATCGGAAGCAGAATTGGCTATCTTCAAACGACCTCTACTGGTCGTTTCCTGCCGAACACATCCATTCAGTTGTTAAAGCAAAAAGCCCCGCACTAGGCGGGGCTTCGTCTTTCTATCGCCACCCCGAACTTCCATTTCAGGTAAAGCGTTTATTTTTTCCTAATGGTTTGACCCGGAATCAATCCCAGCTCAGCGCGCCACCAGTTTGGTATTCAATGACGCGCGTCTCGAAGAAGTTCTTTTCCTTCTTCAGGTCCATGATTTCGGACATCCACGGGAACGGGTTGGTGGCGCCCGGGTATTCCTCTTTCAGGCCGATCTGGGTCAGGCGGCGGTTGGCGATGAACTTGAGGTAGTCCTCCATCATCGCGGCGTTCATGCCCAGTACGCCGCGCGGCATGGTGTCGCGAGCGTATTCGATCTCGAGCTGGGTGCCCTGCAGGATCATCTGGGTGGCTTCGTCCTTCATCTGGGCATCCCACAGGTGCGGGTTTTCGATCTTGATCTGGTTGATCACGTCGATGCCGAAGTTCAGGTGCATGGACTCGTCACGCAGGATGTACTGGAACTGCTCGGCGGTGCCGGTCATCTTGTTGCGGCGGCCCATGGAGAGGATCTGGGTGAAGCCGCAGTAGAAGAAGATGCCTTCCAGTACGCAGTAGTAGGCGATCAGGTTGCGCAGGAACTGGCGGTCGGTTTCCGGGGTGCCGGTCTTGAATTCCGGATCGGAGATCGAGCGGGTGTACTTCAGGCCCCAGGAGGCCTTTTTCGCGACGCTCGGGATCTCGTGGTACATGTTGAAGATCTCGCCTTCATCCATGCCCAGCGACTCGATGCAGTACTGGTAGGCGTGGGTGTGGATCGCCTCTTCGAAGGCCTGGCGCAGGATGTACTGGCGGCATTCGGGGTTGGTGATCAGGCGGTACACGGCCAGCACCAGGTTGTTGGCAACCAGGGAGTCGGCGGTGGAGAAGAAGCCGAGGTTGCGCATCACGATGCGGCGCTCGTCTTCGCTGAGGCCGTCCTTGCTCTTCCACAGGGCAATGTCGGCGTTCATGTTCACTTCCTGGGGCATCCAGTGGTTGGCGCAGCCATCCAGGTACTTCTGCCAGGCCCAGTCGTACTTGAAGGGTACGAGCTGGTTGAGGTCGGCGCGGGCGTTGATCATCTGCTTGTCGCCAACCTGCACGCGCGCGGCGGAGCCTTCGAGGTCGTCCAGGCCTTCCTGGATGTCGAGGGCGTCCAGGGCCTTCTTGGCGCGGGCGACGGCGTCGGAGTCGTCGGCCGATACGGCGCGGGCGTCTTCAACGGAGCCGGCGGCTTCGTCGTCGAGCTTGTCGATGGCTTTGGCGGCGGCTTGAGCAATAGCGGGGGCTGCCTTGGCTTCGGTGGGGTCTTCTTTGTCGAATTCGTCCCAGCTGAGCATTGTTCCTCTCCTGGTGTCTGGATGCGTGAATGGTGGCGCACGCTAAAGCGGTGGTTCATGGCCGGGCGGTGGATTGCCCTGGCCTGTGCACACCCGGTTTGTGGGTGTGGCTGTTTGGATTTCGGTGCTGCGGTTCTTGCCCTCTCCCCGGCCCCTCTCCCTCTGGGAGAGGGGGGAGAAGCGCCCCTCTCCCAGAGGGAGAGGGGAGGGGGCGGCCTGTTATTGGCAAAAGCGTTATAGATAAGATCGTATACTTCTCTATGCAGCCCTACTTACGCGGCTTTCGCTCGGTCTCACGAAAATCTACTTCTGAAAAGCGTATACATCAGCGGGTTTTACCCCGCTTTTTCGTGCCGGAAGTATACGCGAATCAGACGAAATTTCGACCCTAAAAATTTGTTGGTTCTAGGTCAATTTTCCGCTGAATGGCCACATTGCATGGCCGTCCGTCAGGCGCAATCTGACTTAGCGGATTTCCTTTGGCTTGGCGTATGGCAGGGGAAGATCAAGGTCTTCCAGAGTGAGGCCTTTCCGCGCGGCGTTGTGGCTCCACCGAACGAACTGCTCCAGGAGCGCGTTGTTTTCGCGGGTCAGGCGATCCACTCGTGCCTCTAGCAGCCGAACGCGTTCCAAGGCCTTCTCCGTCTCGATGGCGCTGCGAGGGATGCTGATCCCTTCACCATCCTTTACCAGCTCTTTCGCGTGATCCCAGGCGGCTTTGATCCGGGGATGTCTGAGCATGGCGGCCTTGGTGTACTTGTGGCCTATCTCGACTTCCAGCATCGCTAGATAGCGATCCCAGGTCAGCTTGCCGGCCCATCCATCCAATAGGCGGACGGCCTTCTCGATGCCAGCATCAGTGAGTTTTGGTGCGCCCATTTAGAAGAACCCCATTTCCAGCAACAACTCTTCATCCTTATCTGCGGCGGCATCAGCATCTTGGATCTCAATTGCCTTGCCGTCAGCGTTGACGATCCTCACAGCCTCCGCCAAGCCAGCTTTCGACTGCGCGTTGTCAGGCGGCGGCAGGGTGAGCAGCGTGCCGTCAGGTATCGCAGGGTCGTTCATCATGTCGAGCACGAGACGCCACCGTTCGAGTTTGGGCTGATGGAGCTTCAACCAACGGGACGCTCCTGGCTCGCCCCGCTCAACGGCCTTCTCGGCGTCGGCAACCGCTTTCTCGTGCAGCTTGAACTGGAACACGGCTTCTTCATGGTGGCGTTTGTCGCCCTTCACAAACGTGTGCTCGGTACAGGTCACGCAATCCTTGTCCTTGGGACAGGGCGTGAGCGCATGCTCATGACGACAGATACCGTAGCGAGTGCGGTGCGTGGCACCCAGCTCAAGACGTAGGGCCTCTTCGCGGGTAAGCCCGTGACCAATGGAGATCGAGGTCACCTTTGCTTCCAGGTGCCCGTGGACGTTCACCGGCTGTGCCTGGTCTCCGAGCTTCAGGTAGGCCTCAATGAAGGCTTCCTGAGGCAGGTGGTCGTACCATTCGTTCTGCCCGACGTTTTTGCGCCCCGACCAAAATGCGATCAGCGACTCGCTCAGGTGCTTGCTCTGTGCAAGCGTGTTCAGTAGGTGCCGGAAGTCATGCGTAGTGATAGCGATTGGGCTGCCATCGGGGTTCACCTTGCCGTTCCGACTGAAGACCGTGATTCCTCCGGGATTGGCGCCCAGCTGATTGTTGATCTGGTTCGTCGACAGAGGCGAGGGAACGTAGAGCAAAGGTTCTGCATACGGCATCAGGATGTGCTCAGGGAACATGAATAAAGCTTCATGCCATTTGATTCTGGTATGCCCGTCGAGAATCGGAAAAATGCTCGGCAACTTTGCCAGTACGAATTCTTCCAGGGAGTCGAATTCGTACAATGCAACCCAACGAGCCTTTTGCGCATTAGGCCCCATTCGGGATTTGTCAGTGGTATGGTCATTACTTCTTATCAGACCGTATTGAGATACACTGCTGCTTTCGATGGTGGTCTTTTTTCCAAGTATGGTGGTCACTTCATACAGCGTTACAGGTCGCCCACGTAGATGCTCTGTTCCTGGTGGAAGGAATATTTTGTCAGGATTCTTTGCATACCAGGCCGCAGCAATGCGAGCTGGAGCACCAAGATCAACAAGGTATTTGACGGTATCTTCTACTACGGCCTCAAACTCAGCAGAGGCAGAAAACTTGGTGAGTGGTGGGGCACCTTTTGCCGGAGCCCAAGCAATGCCCAGTATGGGGCCATCATTGGTGTCTGCCGGACGAATGCAGTCCACTGGAAGACTCAAAATCTCCGCTGAGCGACTGGGGGCGTACATGGCTAAGGTTACGAAGCATGTTGTAATTCTATCCGGAACATGTTCGCTCTTATGGTGGATTTCAGCGAGTGCCAATATCGACTCAAGCGACGGAAGCCGTTGAACAGCCTTCTCAGATTGTTTGGGGGCAACCTTGTCGTTTCTGGTTGGTGGCTGGTACTTGATAGGGCTTCGCCATTCTACGAGCAGAGGAGTTAGTCGCGCTGGATTGATAATCTCGGTGACAAGTCTTTCAAGAATTCGTGCTGTGCTCCAAGGATCGCTGAAACGGACTTTCAGCAGTTCCGCTGCGGCGTCTAAAACGGCGGGGGTTACTTGGGTGATGCATGGCTTCAATTTGGCATCAATTAACGCCTGCTCAACCGATTGGAGTGCATACAGATGGCGTCTAAATTCCTTAAGGCGAAGGCGGCGCATTACCTCACTGAACGCAGCTTTGGCGAAGTTCAGGAAGTTATTGTCGAAAGGAATTTGAACCGTGGATTTGTTGCCCGACTCATCGCGTAAAGACTTAAAGTGCGCAATATTTTTGATCTTCCCCTGGGCTCTTCCAATAATGAAGGTGGTGATGTTCCAGCTATTGCTCGTCCAGTCCACATCAGTGAAGGGAAAGTTTTTCTTGGCATGCGCTATGTATGCCTCAAGATTCTCCTTGGCGCTAAGCTCATCTCTACCAACAAAGTGTACGATTTCGCCCATTTAAACTACTTCTTCGGATTCAGTGCGGAGCGAGATGATTTGCTGGATAGCAGACATTGCGCTGTGATTGATCTGGCGGATTCTGGGCTCTGTCTCAAGTTCTTGGTCGGCAACAAGGGAGGCCATCAAAGTTTCCCAGGGAGCGCTCAGCAAGGGCTCAAAATGGGCACATCCCGCGAGGCATGCGACAGGGGCGTTCTGGTGGCATTCCGCACGGGTTCCGCAGGCGCCTACGGGCTGACCCATCAGCCTCAGGAAATCACTGATGACTGCATCAGATTCGCCGGCCCTGGTGGCCTCATGCAGTCCCGAGATGACCTTGCCCTGGAATGCATTGGCGAAATAGGTCATTTCCTTCCCTAGAGCTTCACGGATGGGTTTCTGAAGCTCAGGCATGGATGCTCGGTAGAACTGAATGCATGAGGTGCTACGGTGCGTCAGGAGGCGAGCGACTTCGTAGTCGGATGCTCCCTGTGCCAAGGCTCTCGTGGCCAAGGTGTATCGGAAGCGATATGGCGTGATTGGGATCTTTGCCCCGAGCCGTTCTGAGTAAGTATCTAGCCTACGGATTACATAGCTCATGCGAGAGCCCAGGGCTTTTGAGGATGCCGTATCAAAGAGCGGGTCTTCATTGCTCTTTGCCTTCATCGCGGGACTTTCCAGATAGCTAATTAGGCACTCTGCAAGCACTGTTGGGGCGCGTCGCGACCAGTACTCCATAGCTACAGTCATCTCGCCTTTGGCGAGAGGAACTTTAAGCGTTACTTCCATGCCCTCTGTGCTATGTATTATGACGTCTTTCTTTTTCATTCTTCTGGCTTGGGATGGTCTAACCCCGGTGCCAATAAAGAACCAACACAGCGTGTAATCAACTAGCGAAATTGTTCCGCCAGAGTATGCGCGATGTAGCTGATTGTGGATATTATGAGTTTCCTGCTCCGTAAGTGCGCCTCTTTCTGGGTCGTTGGTGATGAGACCGTAGTACGCGCCGTTGCTCTTCTCCTCCCATCTATGGGAATGCTTCAAGAAGTCAATGGCGCTTTCTGAAAGTCCAGAGAGTTGGAGGGCGGAAATCCGGCGAAGCAAAGGGATGACAAAGGCCCGGTAATCCATCGGGATATTGTTGAGTAAGTTTATTTCGGCGATATCGATATGCGAGGTAAACTGCATTTCAGGCAGTTCGAGCCAATGCATAACGGCGTAGAGAATGGTTCTGTTATAAGAAATGCTATGGGTTGCGAGTGTCGTTTTAATGCAGGTGTAAATGCTTTCATGAAAAGCATTTTCAGTCTTAAGGGTGTCCAGTCGCAATTGCGTAGAGTTTCCATCTCGGTCAGTAAGCGAATGCAATTGACCGATGCTTATTTCGATTATGCGTCCGTCAAGCAAAACAACTTTATCTGCTTGGCTTAGATTGTTCTCTAGGCCCTTGTTAGTGGTTTTGCTTGAAATCATTCCGGTTTTTCTTCTTTGTTTCTCAGGTCGTTTGCCAACTCTTCAGCGATTTTGTCAGCCTTCTCGCGAATATGGCGTCTAGCGTAACGCTCAGTCATGTTTGATTTCTTAGACCAGCCGTTCAGCCGGTTTCTGACTTGCTTTTCTGCTTCCGGCTTCATTCGCTGCTCTGGAGGAAGGGCATCGATCTTTCGGCTCAATCGATCATTCCAGGTTCTGCGCAGTGCGTGCGGGGCAACACTATCCGGCAAACCACTCTTGCGACGGACTTCCCGGAATACCAAGTTGATCGCCTCCTTCGAGAGGTGATCGCCATTGGCGGTTGTAAAGAGGTAGCCATGTTTTCTGGCATGAACGGGAATCTTGGCCCAATGCTTCATGACGAACCCATGGAACTCAAGTGCGGTTTCTTCCGAGATGGGTAGGCTTCGAGAGACTGTTTTGGAAACTCGAACCCTAACCCTGCGTGCGGCATGATCGATGTCTTCTACGCGGAGATATCGCAGTTCACTGCGTCTGATGGCGGTCTCTACGAAGAGCCAGTACATCAGGTGGTTCCGGTACTGGTTGAACTCGGACTGGAACGGGTTGCTTTCGGAGCCTGGCTCAAAGGCTGCGTCCAGCGCGCTCATCACGTCCTCCCCAAGGCCCTCCGGAGCGTCGCCTTCGTCGCCGGGCACTGCCCGAGGCTCTTGGGCGCGGAGGTACGCAATGGCCATTTCCCGAGCCTTGATTAGCTCCTTGCGGGGCTTGTCAGAGGCTTTCGGCTTGATCCGCTCATGGTTGAACTGCAAGAAGTTCGCCACCGTGCGAATACGGTAACCCCCCTCCACAGCGGAGATCATTGTCCTTGGGGGGTTGGGGCTTGCTCCACGCCGCACCTGCTCCAGGCGTGTGATCCGGCGCACAGGGGGGGTGAGAGACTCCCGTACGATCTGGTCTTGAGCGCCCCGGTCAAGCCGAAGAAAGAAGGCCAGGTCTTCGCATTGCTCAATCGAGAGGAACTCTTCGGAGTAGAGAGCTTTGTCCAGATCGATCTTCCGACCGACCGCCCAGAGATAGGCCATCCCTATCGAGCGGAGCACCTTTTCGGTGGTGGTGGCTGCGAAACCTACGTCTCGGTATCGGAGGGTTGCGTAGACATTGGGGAGGAATAGCGGACGTCCTTCCTCATCGACCAGCACCACCATGGGAAGGTCATCTGTCGCCGTGAAGGATCGAATGGAAAAACTAGCCAATGTATACGTTTCCGACCTATGAACTGTATAGGGCGGGAAGTATAGGAGTGGGTATACAGCAAGTAAACCCTCCAAGCCCCTATGGTGTAAGGGCTTGGAGGGTCTTGTTATTCACAAAGTATACGTTTAATACCTTATGAATCCTATTGGCAGGCTTCGCAGTCCGGGTTGTCGATGGAGCACGCTTTCGGAACGGGAGCCGGCTGCGGCTGGGCCTGCGGAGCCGGAGCGGCTTGCAGTGTTTCGCTGCCACCCGCGGAAACCGCGTTCAGCTTGCCGGTGTTGATGGTCGACTTCTCGGTGCTGGTGGCGGCCAGGGCACGGAGGTAGTAGGTGGTCTTCAGGCCACGGTACCAGGCCATGCGGTAGGTCACGTCCAGCTTCTTGCCCGAGGCGCCGGCGATGTAGAGGTTCAGGGACTGGGCCTGATCGATCCACTTCTGGCGGCGGCTGGCGGCGTCGACGATCCACTTGGTCTCGACTTCGAAGGCGGTGGCGTACAGGTCCTTCAGGTCTTGCGGGATGCGCTCGATCTGCTGCACGGAGCCGTCGTAGTACTTCAGGTCGTTGACCATGACCGGGTCCCACAGGCCACGGGCTTTCAGGTCGTGAACCAGGTAGGGGTTGATCACGGTGAACTCGCCGGAGAGGTTCGACTTCACGTAGAGGTTCTGGTAGGTCGGCTCGATGGACTGCGATACGCCGGTGATATTGGCGATGGTCGCGGTCGGCGCGATGGCCATGATGTTCGAGTTACGAATACCTTTCTTGACGCGCTCGCGCACCGGAGCCCAGTCCAGGGACTCGGTCAGGTCGACGTCGATGTACTTCTGGCCACGGGCTTCGATGAGGATCTGCTGGGAGTCCAGCGGCAGGATGCCCTTGGACCACAGGGAGCCGTCGAAGGTCTCGTAGGCGCCGCGCTCGTCGGCCAGGTCGCAGGAAGCCTGGATGGCGTAGTAGCTCACCGCTTCCATGGACTTGTCGGCGAACTCGATGGCTGCGTCGGAGCCGTAGGCGATGTGCTGCAGGTACAGGGCGTCCTGGAAGCCCATGATGCCGAGGCCGACCGGACGGTGCTTGAGGTTCGAGTTGCGCGCCTGCGGGACCGAGTAGTAGTTGATGTCGATAACGTTATCGAGCATGCGTACGGCGGTCTTGACGGTCTTCTCGAGCTTGGCGGTGTCCAGCTTGCCATTGACGATGTGGTTGACCAGGTTGATCGAGCCCAGGTTGCAGACCGCGATCTCGTCCTTGTTGGTGTTCAGGGTGATCTCGGTGCACAGGTTCGAGCTGTGGACCACGCCCACGTGCTGCTGCGGGCTGCGCAGGTTGCACGGGTCCTTGAAGGTCAGCCACGGGTGGCCGGTCTCGAACAGCATCGAGAGCATCTTGCGCCAGAGGTCTTTGGCCTGGATGGTCTTGAACAGCTTGATCTTGCCGTACTGGGTCAGGGCTTCGTAGTACTCGTAGCGCTCTTCGAAGGCCTTGCCGGTCAGGTCGTGCAGGTCAGGTACTTCGGACGGCGAGAACAGGGTCCACTGGCCATCGTCGAACACGCGCTTCATGAACAGGTCGGGAATCCAGTTCGCGGTGTTCATGTCGTGGGTACGGCGGCGGTCGTCACCGGTGTTCTTGCGCAGCTCGATGAACTCTTCGATGTCCATGTGCCAGGTTTCGAGGTACGCGCAGACGGCGCCCTTGCGCTTGCCACCCTGGTTCACGGCGACGGCGGTGTCGTTCACCACTTTCAGGAACGGGACCACGCCCTGGGATTTGCCGTTGGTGCCCTTGATGTAGGAGCCCAGCGCGCGCACCGGGGTCCAGTCGTTGCCCAGGCCGCCGGCGAATTTGGACAGCATGGCGTTGTCGTGGATGGCGCTGTAGATGCCCGACAGGTCGTCCGGAACGGTGGTCAGGTAGCAGCTGGAGAGCTGCGGACGCAGGGTGCCGGCGTTGAACAGGGTCGGGGTCGAGCTCATGTAGTCGAAGGACGACAGCAGGTTGTAGAACTCGATGGCGCGCTCTTCTTTTTGCTTCTCTTCGATGGCCAGGCCCATGGCCACGCGCATGAAGAAGACCTGCGGCAGTTCGAAACGGATGCCGTCCTTGTGGATGAAGTAGCGGTCGTACAGGGTCTGCAGGCCGAGATAGGTGAACTGCTGGTCACGCTCGTGGTTGATGGCCTTGCCCAGTTTTTCCAGGTCGAAGGTCTTCAGCTGCGGGTCGAGCAGTTCGAACTCGACGCCTTTCTCGACGTAGGCCGGCAGGGCCTTGGCGTAGAGGTCGGCCATTTCGTGATGGGTGGCGCTTTCGGCGACGCCGAGGAAGCCCAGGGCTTCGGCGCGCAGGGTGTCCATCAGCAGGCGGGCGGTGACGTAGGAGTAGTTCGGCTCGCGCTCGACCAGGGTACGGGCAGTCATCACCAGGGCGGTGTTGACGTCCTTCTCGGCAACGCCGTCGTACAGGTTCTTCAGGGTTTCACGCTCGATCAGCGCGCCGTCGACTTCGGCCAGGGCTTCGCAGGCTTCGCTGATGATGGTGGTCAGGCGACCCATGTCCAGCGGAACCACGTTGCCGTCGGCACGGGTGATGCGGATGCTCGGGTGCGGCTGGGCGACTTCGGCGCCGGCGCTGCGCTTGGAGCGCTCCTGGGCGCGGGATTCGCGGTAGATCACGTAGTCGCGGGCGACTTTCTGCTCGCCGGCGCGCATCAGGGCCAGTTCGACCTGGTCCTGGATCTCTTCGATGTGGATGGTGCCGCCGGAGGGCATGCGGCGCTTGAAGGTGGCGGTGACCTGCTCGGTCAGGCGCGCGACGGTTTCATGGATACGCGAAGAAGCTGCGGCAGTACCGCCTTCCACGGCGAGGAACGCCTTGGTGATGGCAACGGTGATCTTGTCGTCGGTGTAGGCGACGACGGTGCCGTTGCGTTTGATCACGCGCAGCTGGCCGGGCGCAGTTGCTGCCAGATCCTGGTTGGAATCGGCGGCCTGCGGCGCTGCGGCCTGCGGGTTCTCGCGAGTGGTGTCGGTCTGCATGGGGTTCTCCATGTTCTGATTTATCTAAGGGCGCCCGAGTCGCCTTCGTTCCCTTTTCACAACGCCGTATGCACGGCGGGGGGCCGGGCGCGAAGGAGTGCGATGGGGCTGAAGGACAGGACTCAAGTGCCTTCCTGGCCCTACAAGTCAATTCCACGGTGATAAACCGCCGTGGCAACACAATACCTAGTGGTGGACGCTGTTCACGCCGCACCCGCATCCGGCCCCCAGTCATGGTCTTTGTGTCCTGGGCCGGCACCACTCGCTTTGGGCGGGTGGTGGGTGAAATACCGCTTGTGACGCACCGGTGGTCGGGCTCGGAAAAAGCCTCTAGCGCTTGATTCTAATTGTGTCCGGTGGTACGCCCTCACCCCAATATGTAGGGGCTGGGCTCGATGGGGGTACAAGATAATGCGCTATCGGGGGCATTGCAAGGCGACCCACAACATCTAGCCTGTGGATAAGTTGTGGGTGATTTGTGGGTGACTGCGGGGTAACGATGGCGAAGGCCCGGTGGCTCTAGGCTCTGCCGTTCGTCGCCGCCGAAATGCATGTTTTTCGGCCTTGGCGGAGCTGTCGATGGCGTCGCAAGCTAACACAATATCTTGTGTTTTGGAGTTTGCTTGGCATGCGCTGTGCTATCGGTCCGTCGTTGCTACAATGCGGGCCCTTTTTCCGATGGTCCTGATGCGTCTGCGGGAGTGCGTGGTGGAGCAAGAAGCCTGGCGAATCCTCATTGTCGAAGATGATCAGCGGCTGGCCGATCTGACTCGTGAATACTTGGAAGGCAACGGCCTGCAGGTGGCCATCGAGTCCGATGGCGGCCAGGCGGTGGCGCGCATCCTCAGGGAGCGGCCGGACCTGGTGGTGCTGGACCTGATGCTGCCGGGTGAGGACGGCCTGTCCATCTGCCGCAAGCTGCGTGGCCAGTACGAGGGGCCGATCCTGATGCTCACCGCGCGCACCGATGACATGGACCAGGTGCTGGGGCTGGAGCTGGGCGCCGACGACTATGTGTGCAAGCCGGTGCGCCCGCGGGTGTTGCTGGCGCGCATCCGCGCCCTGTTGCGGCGCAGCGAGACGGTGGCCGAGCCGCCGGTGGCGGAGAACCAGCGGCGCCTGGAGTTCGGTCCGCTGGTGATCGACAACGCCATGCGCGAGGCGTGGCTGAACGCACGCAGCATCGAGCTGACCAGCGCCGAATTCGACCTGTTGTGGCTGCTGGCGGTGAATGCCGGACGCATCCTGTCCCGCGAGGAGATCTTCAACTCCCTGCGCGGCATCGAGTACGACGGCCAGGACCGCTCCATCGACGTGCGCATCTCGCGTATCCGCCCGAAGATCGGTGACGACCCCATGCATCCGCGTCTGATCAAGACGGTGCGCAGCAAGGGCTATCTTTTTGTAAGAGAGGCCGCCGAAGGTCTCTGACAAGGCCGCCGGCGAGCGGGCGACAGTCCATGAATTCGATTTTCCTGCGCATATACGGCGGCATGCTGGTGTCCCTGGTGCTGGTGGCGCTGTTGGGCGTCTTCACCATCCACCAGGTCAACCAGGTGCGCGCCGAGCAGTACCGCGAGAGCCTGGCGCGCGGCACGTTCCGCCTGATGGCGGACAACCTCCAGCCCATGAATGAAGTGGAGCGCCGCCGCGCGGTGGTGCTCTGGGGGCGCCTGCTGGGCATTCCCCTGGAGCTGCAGCCCATGGAGGGTGCGAACCTGGACAACCGGGCACGCAGCCGCCTGGTGCGCGGCCAGGTGCTGGTGGAGCAGACCGGGCCCCACGCGGCGCAGGTGATCAGCCTGATCAGCGTAGGCGAGCGGCTGATGCTTACCGGCGAGGTGGAGCAGATCAGCGAACAGCTGGCACGGGCCACCGTCTACCTGCTGATGGATGAGCTGGTGCGCTTCCCGGTGAACGAGCAGCCCCAGCGCCTGGCCTCGATCAAGGACAACAAGCAGTTCGGCTTCGACCTGCGGCTGATTCCGTTGAAGGACGCCGACCTCGACGCTGACCAGCGCCGCCGGGTGGATGAGGGGGACACCGTGATGGCCCTCGGCAAGGACGGCGACTCTATCCGCGTGTTCGCCGGCATGGTGGACACGCCCTGGGTGCTCGAGATGGGGCCGCTGTACCAGATGAACCCTTATCCGCCGCAGATGCTGGTGCTGATCGGTTTCCTCGGCCTGACCCTGATCGGCCTTACCGTGTACTTCCTGGTGCGCCAGCTGGAGCACCGTCTGATGGGCCTGGAGAGCGCCGCCAGCGCCATCGCCCAGGGCAATCTGGATGTGCGGGTGCCGGCGCGGGGAGGCGACTCGGTGGGCCGCCTGGCCGCGGCCTTCAACGGCATGGCGGTGCAGCTGCAGCGCCTGCTGACGATGCAGCGCGAGCTGGTGCGCGCGGTGTCCCACGAGCTGCGCACGCCGGTGGCGCGGTTGCGCTTCGGCCTGGAGATGATCGCCGATGCCGAGACCGAAGAGGCCCGGCGCAAATACATGGACGGCATGGATGGCGACATTCAGGAGCTGGACAAGCTGGTGGACGAGATGCTGACCTACGCGCGCCTGGAACAGGGTTCGCCGGCCCTGCATTTCCAGCGCGTGGACCTGGATGCGCTGTTCGACCAGGTGATCGCCGAGCTTTCCCCGCTGCGCGCCTCGGTGCGCATCGAGCGCGGCCTGTGCCTGAATGTCGGCAGCGACGGCGCCTGGGTGGAGGCCGAGCCGCGTTACCTGCACCGCGCCCTGCAGAACCTGGTGAGCAACGCCATACGCCATGCCGAGTCGCGGGTGCAGCTTAACTACCAGATCGGCCACAAGCGCTGCCGCATCGACGTCGAGGATGACGGCCCCGGTGTGCCGGAAAGCCAGTGGGAGAAGATCTTCAAGCCCTTCATGCGCCTGGACGACAGCCGCACCCGTGCCTCCGGCGGCCATGGCCTGGGGCTGTCCATCGTGCGGCGGATCATTTACTGGCACGCCGGCCGCGCCCAGATCGGCCGCAGCGAGGCCCTGGGCGGCGCGCGTTTCAGCCTGGTCTGGCCGCGCCGGCGGAGCGAGGCGGAGTCGCTGTAGGTCCTGGCCGCTGGGGCAATCCCTGGGGTGGGATTGACTTGTGGGGGCGAATTCATTCGCCAAGGGCGGCGCAGCTGCCCCATCAAAACCCGCAGGGCAGGCCTTCGGCCTGCTTGGCGAATGAATTCGCCCCTACAAGTGCCAGCCTCAGATCGGTACTGCCACCAGGCTGAGCAGCCGTCCCTGGAAATGGCAGTACCAGCCATCCAGGACACTACCCGCTTTCCATTCTTCCGACAGATCGATCAGCAGCCGTAGCCTGGCGCGGGTTCCATCGCAGTCCAGCAGCTGCGCGTCGTGGAAATAGAAGCGCTTGCCCACCAGGGGATAGAGCGCTTTGAACAGGCTCTCCTTGAGGGAGAAGGTCAGGGAGATGCGCTCGGCCTGCTGTTCAGGTGTGAGGCCGTCGAGGCGTTGCAGTTCGGTTTTGGTGAGGATTTCCCCGGCCAGGCGCAGCGCGCGTTTGGCCGCCAGCGGTTCTTCCAGGTCCAGGCCAAGGCCGCGCCATTGCTCGCTGCGGGCCACCAGGGCGGATGCCAGCCCGTGGCTGTGGCTGATGCTGCCGGTGATGCCGGCCGGCCAGACCGGCGCACGATCTTCCCCCAGCGCGGGCACTTCGGGGCTGCCGGTCAGGGCGAGGAGGGCGGCGCGGGCGCAGAGGCGGCCGGCGAGGAATTCCGCCTGCCGTTTGGCCACCGAGCGCTGGATATTGGCCGGCGCGGGAATGGCGCAGCGGGAAAAGTCGTCAGCGGCCAGTTGGCCCGGATCGAAGCAGCAGGAGCGCATGACCACACCGGGCAGGACTTCAGCGAAGGGCCAGGTGGGTTCGATTGGGCTGCAGCAGGCGGGGTGGTTCGAAGTCATGGCGGCATTCTGCCCGGCGTTGGCGGAATCGGCCAGCAGCGGCGCCGTTTACATATGTTTGCAAATGGCAAACAAAGCGAAACGGAACCCTGGCCATGCTTTTTGCCAGACTAGCCCTGCGTTTCTTCTGGAACGCAGGTGAGGTTGTAGTCTGGAACCCCGGCGATGCCGGTTCCGGACATTTTCTCTGAATTGAGTGCGGGAGCCCGTTTGGGCTCCCGTTTTTTTTGCGTCAGATGCGACTGGGTGAACGACCTGGGGTGTGTTCAGGATTGGTACAGGAGGTGTTCAGGCGGGGTTCAGGGGCAGGCGGGCAACCTGCATTCCGTGTTCAGCCATACCCCAAGAGGTACACCTGATGAAACTCGCACTGAATCGTATAGCCCTCGCTACCACCCTGGCCCTGGCCGCCGCAGGCGCCCAGGCCACGGATACCTTCGTCGGCCTGACCTGGGGCCAGACCAACAACAACATCCAGAAATCCGATTCGCTCAATGCGAACCTGGTTCCCAGTCCCGCGCTGGACAAGGTGATTCACAAGACCGGGACCTGGGGCCTGCGTGTCGGACAACAGGACGATGTCGGCCGCTACTACCTGACCTACGAGAACATTTCCGACAGCGACAGCGGCAACAAGCTGCGCCAGCAGAACCTGCTTGGCAGCTACGATCTGTTCCTGCCGCTCGGTGACAACAACACCAAGCTGTTCGGCGGCTCCACCCTCGGCCTGGTGAAGCTGGAGCAGGACAGCCGCGGGTTCAGCCGCGACAGCAACATCAACTATGCAGCCGGCCTGCAGGCGGGGCTCCTGCAGGAGCTGAACAAGAATGCGTCCATCGAGGTCGGTTACCGCTACTTGCGCACCAACGCCAGCGTCGACCTGGCCGAGCAGGGTGGCCCCAAGCTGGGGTCCGTGGATCTGCGCAGCAGCGGTCAAGCCTACCTGGGCGCCAACTACAGCTTCTGAGTCGTTCCGAGCAAGCGGCCGGGCATCTGCCCGGCCGCCTCATTTACAGGAGGAACTGCTCATGAAACTGCTGGTCGTGGAAGACGAGGCGCTGCTGCGCCACCACCTCTATACCCGCCTGGGCGAGCAGGGGCATGTGGTGGACGCCGTGCCGAACGCCGAGGAAGCGCTCTACCGTGCCGCCGAATACAACCATGATCTGGCCGTGATCGACCTCGGCCTGCCCGGCATCAGCGGACTGGACCTGATCCGCCAGCTGCGCAGCCAGGGCAAGACCTTTCCCATCCTCGTCCTCACCGCCCGCGGAAATTGGCAGGACAAGGTCGAAGGCCTGGCCTCCGGCGCCGACGACTACGTGGTCAAACCCTTCCAGTTCGAAGAGCTGGAGGCGCGGCTCAATGCCTTGCTGCGCCGTTCCTCGGGCTTCGTCCAGTCGACCATCGAGGCGGGGCCGCTGCTGCTGGACCTCAATCGCAAGCAGGCGCAGCTGGTTGGCGAGACGCTGCCGCTCACCGCCTACGAATACCGCATCCTCGAATACCTCATGCGCCATCACCAGCAGGTAGTCGCCAAGGAGCGGCTGATGGAGCAGCTCTATCCCGACGACGAGGAGCGCGATCCCAACGTGATCGAGGTGCTGGTCGGGCGCCTGCGCCGCAAGCTGGAGGGCGGCAGCGGCTTCAAACCCATCGATACGGTGCGCGGCCAGGGTTACCTGTTTACCGAGCGCTGCCGATGACCCGTCGTTGGCGATACTTCTACCGGCGCCTGGGATCTTCCCTGCGTGTGCGGTTGATGCTGGGCGCAGCCGTGATGGCGGTGCTGTTCATGCTGGCGTTGCTGCCGGCGTTGCGCGGGGCTTTCGTCATCGCCCTGGAGCAGTCCATCCAGCAGCGCCTGGCGGCCGATGCCAGTGCGCTGATCGCCGCGGCGCGGGTGGAGAGCGGCGAACTGCGGATGCCTGAAAAGCTGCCCAACGAGGAGTTCGACAACCTCGACGCCCGCCAACTGGGCTACATCTATGACAGCCAGGGGCGGCTGGTCTGGCAGTCGCGTTCGTCGCAGGACGAGCGCATGGACTACCAGCCGCGCTACGACGGCCAGACCCATGAGTTCCTCCGGGTCGCCGACGGCGAGGGGCGCGAGTTCTTCGTCTACGACGTGGAGGTGGACCTGCTGCGGGGCCAGAAGGCCGCCTACAGCGTGGTCACCATGCAATCGTTCAACAACTACCAGGGCATGTATGACGGCTTCGTGCGGCAGCTGTACTTCTGGCTGGGTGCGGCGCTGCTGGTGCTGCTGGGGCTGCTCTGGTTCGGTCTCACCTGGGGCTTTCGCAGCCTGCGTGGGCTCAGTGCCGAGCTGGACGAGGTGGAGTCCGGTAGCCGCGACAGCCTGAGCGACGAGCACCCCCGCGAGCTGCTGCGCCTGACCAAGTCCCTCAACCGCCTGCTGGACAGTGAGCGCCTCCAGCGCGAGCGCTATCGCAACTCCCTGGACGACCTGGCCCACAGCCTGAAGACGCCGCTGTCGGTGCTGCAGGGGGTCAGCGAGACCATAGCCACCAGGCCCGCCGACCGTGAACAGGCGCGGGTGCTGCAGGGCCAGATCGAACGGATGAGCCAGCAGATCGGCTACCAGCTGCAGCGCGCCTCCCTGCGCAAGAGCGGCCTGGTGCGCCACCGCGTGCAATTGGCGCCTTTGCTGAATACCCTCTGCGAAGCCCTGGACAAGGTCTATCGCGACAAGCGCGTGCGGGTGCAGCGAGATTTCGACGAGGGCCTGATGATCCCGATGGAGCATGGGGCCTTGCTGGAGATGCTCGGCAACCTGCTGGAAAACGCCTTTCGCCTCTGTCTCGGGCAGATCCGTGTCAGCGCCCGGGTGCAGGACGGCCATTGCGAGCTGCGGGTGGAGGACGACGGCCCCGGCGTGCCGGTGGACCAGCGCGAACGCATCCTCAAGCGAGGCGAGCGCCTGGACTCCCAGCATCCGGGACAGGGTATCGGCACTGCGGTGATCAAGGACATCGTCGAGAGCTATGACGGCGAGTTGTTTCTCGAGGAGTCGGCGTTGGGCGGGGCGGAGTTCCGTATCCGGTTTCCGGTGCTCTGACCGAATCCGCTGCCCACTGGGAGACCGATCCCTGTAGGGGCGAATTCATTCGCCAAGCAGACCGCAGGTCTGCCCTGCAAGCCTGAAGGGGGCAGCTGCGCTGCCCTTGGC
>NZ_JBHZGN010000036.1:0-45146 GCF_049334135.1 Metapseudomonas cellulosilytica
CGAAGAACATCGACAGCATGGCTGCCGATATCTACCGCTACCTGTCCTTCGACCAGATCGCCGAGTACAAGGAAGCCGCGGCCAACGCCAAGATCCCGGTGGTCCAGGCCTAAGCCTGCACCGCGATTCCGGTGACGCAAAAGCCCCGCCCCGTGCGGGGCTTTTTGCTTGCAGGCCAATGCGACCCACCACTGGCAGTGGCGATCAGTTGGCGCCGTCGGCAATCCCGTGCGGCACCGGCGTTCTCAATCCCAGACCGGCGCCAGGCCGTCGGGACTGACCTCGCGGCCGTTACGCTCCAGCCCGGCGATCCGCGCCATGTCCTCGTCATCCAGCTGCAATTCCCGGGCGATCAGGTTGCTGGCAAGGTTCTCGCGCCGGGTGGAGGACGGAATTACCGCGTGGCCGAGCCGCAGCGCCCAGGCCAGGACCACCTGTGCCGGCGTGGCCTGGTGCTTGGCGGAGATCTCGCCGATGACCGGGTCCTTGAGCGCCTTGCCGTAGGCCAGGGTCATGTAGGAGGTGACGCGGATGCCCTGCGCTTGCAGGAACTCGACCAGCGCGCGATTCTGCAGGTAGGGGCTGAGCTCGATCTGGTTGGTGGCGATCGCCTCGCGGCCGACAACCTCGATGGCCCGCCGGGTCAGGTCGATATTGAAATTGGAGATGCCGATCTGCCGGGTCAGCCCCTGCGCCCTGGCCTGCGCCAGCGCCTCCATGTATTCCTCCAGCGCGACGCCATTACCCGGAGCCGGCCAGTGGATCAGGGTGAGGTCGACCTGGTCGAGGCGCAACTTGGCCAGGCTGACCTCCAGGCTGGGGATCAGTTTGTCGCGGGCGTAGTTGGCGACCCAGATCTTGGTGGTGACGAACAGCTCGTCACGGCGCACACCGGACTCGGCGATCGCCTGTCCGACATCCGCCTCGTTGTCGTAGATCTGCGCCGTGTCGATGGCGCGATAGCCCAGTTCGAGCGCGTTGCGAACCGAATCGATCACGGTTTGCCCCTGCAGGCGGAAGGTGCCGACACCAAATTCGGGAATGCTCATGGAAGTCTCCTTGGAATGAGTGGGAGGACGTATCGGAAAAGGGATTCAGGCACTGGCCAGGCGGGCTTCCGCCCGGTTGTCCAGGCGTCCGCTCAGAACGGTCAGGCCAAGGGCGCCGAGGGTCACCAGCGCGGCGATCCAGGGTGTATGGGCAAGGCCCAGTTGGCTGACCACTTGCGCGCCGCCCCAGGAGCCGCCGGCCACACCGAGGTTGAAGGCGGCGATGTTGAAACCCGAGGCCACGTCGACAGCGTCGGGCGCGACCTTCTCGGCCTGCTGGACCACGTACACCTGCGGGCCGGGCACATTGCCGAAGGCCACTGCGCCCCAGGCCAGTACCGTCAGCACCACCAGCCAGGGGTTGGGCGCAGTGAAGGTGAGCACGAAAAGCACCACGGCCAGGGCCAGGAAGATGGTCTTGAGCGCGCTCACCGCCCCCTTGCGGTCGGCCAGCCGGCCGCCCCACAGGTTGCCCGCCGCCACCGACAGGCCGTAGGCCAGCAGCACCGCGCCGACCATGCCCGGCTCGAAGCCGGCGATGTCCTGGAGGATCGGTGCCAGGAAGGTGAAGGCGATCAGCGAACCGCCATAGCCCACCGCGGTCATCGCGTAGACCAGCAGCAGGCGTGGTTGCAGCAGCACACGGACCTGGCGCAGCAACGGCGCCGGCGGGTTGTGCGCGATGCCCCTGGGCACGAACAGCAGCGCGCCGAGCAGCGCCACCAGGCCGAAGGCAGCGACCACCAGGAAGGTGACACGCCAGCCGAAGTGCTGGCCGATGAAGGTACCCAGGGGGATACCGGTGACGAAGGCCACGGTCATGCCGCTGAACATGGTGGCGATGGCGCTGGCGGCCTTGTCCTTGCTCACCAGGCTGGTGGCGATGATCGAGCCGACCGAGAAGAACACGCCGTGGGCCAGCCCGGTGAGGATGCGTGCGACGATCAGCGACTCGTAGCCCGGGGCCTGCCAGGCCACCAGGTTTCCGCCGGTGAACAGCGCCATCAGCGCCACCAGCAGCAGCTTGCGCGGCACCCGGCCGGTGAGCGCGGTCAGCAAGGGCGCGCCGATGGCCACGCTCAGGGCATACAGGCTGACCAGCAGCCCGGCCGAGGGCAGCGTGACGCCAAGGTCACTGGCGATGGTGGGAATCAGGCCGACGATCACGAACTCGGTCGTCCCGATGGCGAAGGCGCTCAGGGTCAGCGCAAGCAGAGCGAGTGGCATATGCGTGGTCTCTGTTCGGAATGGAGAGGCCACGAAGTCTGCAGGCTGGACACTTTTCTAAAAAATACCTGCCCAAGCCAAATACTTTTGAATTTTTATCAAGAGTTGGCGCTACACCCGAGACACCACAAACCCCTATCCTGAGCGGCCGGATCTTCGATCCCGAAACCTTCCGGAGCGCCACTATCGGCGCCCCGGCTTCGCCGACTCAATTCGAGGAGATATGACATGGATCTGGGAATCGCGGGGCGGTGGGCAATCGTCTGCGCCGCCAGCAAGGGACTGGGCAAGGGCTGCGCCGCCGCCCTCGCCCGGGAAGGGGTGAACCTGGTGATCAACGCCCGTGGCAGCGAGGCGCTGGAACAGACCGCCAGCGAGCTGCGCGCGCGCAATGCCGGCATCGAAGTCCGCAGCGTGGTGGGCGACGTGGCACGGCCCGAGGTGCGAGCGGCACTGCTCGCCGCCTGCCCGCAGGTGGACATCCTGGTGAACAACGCCGGCGGGCCGCCGCCGGGAGACTTCCGCGACTGGACCCGTGAGGACTGGCTCAAGGCACTGGACGCCAACATGCTCGCCCCCATCGAGCTGATCAAGGCAACGGTGGACGCCATGGCGGCACGGGGCTTCGGCCGTGTGGTGAACATCACTTCCGGGGCGGTGAAGGCGCCCATCGACGTGCTCGGGCTGTCCAACGGCGCACGCAGTGGCCTGACCGGCTTCATTGCCGGCCTGGCGCGCCAGTCCCGGCTGGCGTCCTGTAACGTCACCCTGAACAACCTGCTGCCCGGTGCCTTCGATACCGAGCGGCTGCAGAAGACCCTGAAGGCCGCGGCCCAAGGGGAACACGACCTGGAAGAGGTGGCGGAGCAACGCCGCCGTCGCATTCCGGCCGGGCGCTTCGGCAATGCGGACGAGTTCGGCGCTTTCTGCGCCTTCCTGTGCAGCGCCCACGCCGGCTACCTCACCGGCCAGAACCTGCTGCTCGATGGCGGAGCCTATCCGGGGACCTTCTGAGGGTCTCCCGACAACCAGCGACAAACGGCGATCCCGGCTTCAGAAGCGGGATCGCCGGGCGTCGATCAGCCCTCCATGGCCTGTTTCAATGCGGCGAGGCCGTCCTTGTAGATTCCCTCGAACATGGCCTGGGCTTCCGCCTCGCTGATGTTCTCGGGGGTAAACGAGCCGAACCATTCCACTTTGGACCCCCGGCCTTGCGCCTGCACGCGCAGAGTGGACTGGTAATCCCGCACCGGCGCCGGCCCCTGGAGGATGGTGTAGGTGTAGCTCCGCTGGCTTTCACTGAAGTCCAGCAGGCGTTCGATGATGACGTCGCCGCCGACGGACTTCAGGGTCCGCACGCGTCCCCCCTCGCTCAGTCCGCTCTGGGGAATGAAGGGCAGCCAGTCGGGCAGCGAGTCGAAGCCACCGATCAATTGCCATACCTGCTCGGCACTGGCTTGAAGTTCAACGGATGCATAGGCGTTGCTCATGGCGATATCTCCCGGGGCCTCGGCCCCTGAATCGGAAAAGGTTCTGCTGACAGGCCCGGCGGAGGCCGGACGTGGAGAGGTTTCAGTTGGACGGAAGCGGCGCCTGCGGGGAGACCAGCCCCTGCTCGCGCAGTTCTTGCCAGAAATCGGTCGGGATAACGGCCGACAAGGCGGCATGGTCCTCATTGGCGTGCTGCGGGCGGGTCGAGCCGGGAATCACCGCCACCACCGCCGGGTTGGCCAGGGCGAACTGCAGGGCCGCGGCCTTGATGTCGACGCCATGGCGTTGGGCGACCGCGCGAATCCGCGCAAGCCTGGCCAATACCGGCGCCGGGGCTTTCTGATACTCGAAGTGCTCGCCGCCGGCGGTGACCCCGGAGCTGTAGGGGCCGCCGACGACTATGCCGACACCCCGCTCGGCGGCGGTTGGCATCACCCGCTGCAGGGCGCGCTCGTGGTCCAGCAAGGAATAGCGGCCGGCAAGGAGGAAGCCGTCGGGACTCGGCTCTTCCAGGCCCAGGGCGAGCTCGATGGGTTCCACGCGGTTGACGCCCAGTCCCCAGGCCTTGATCACGCCTTCATCACGCAGGCGGCTGAGGACGCGGAAGGCGCCCTTGCGCGCGGTTTCGAAGCGCTCGAGCCATTCGTCGCCGTAGAAGTCCTGGGCGATGTCGTGGATCCAGACGATATCCAGGTGGTCGGTCTGCAGGCGTTTCAGGCTGCCCTCGATGGCGCGCAGGGTGCCATCGGCGGTGTAGTCATTGACGATGCGGTTCCTGCTTCCGTGCTCGAACAGCCCGCTTTTCTCGCCCAGCTCACGGCTGGCCGGATCCTCCAATTCGTCGAGAACGATGCGGCCGACCTTGCTGCTGAGCACGTACTGGTCACGTGGGCGTTTGGCCAGGGCGGCTCCCAGGCGGGACTCCGCAAGCCCGGCGCCGTAAAAGGGAGCGGTGTCGAAGTAGCGCACGCCGTTGTTCCAGACTGCGTCTACGGTAGCCTGGACTTCCTCCTCGGACACCGCGCGATACATGTTGCCCAGCGGGGCGGTGCCAAAGCCGAGCGGATGAGGGATCAGGGGCTTGAGGTTCATGGGTCTCTCCGGATGCTGTGGTTGAAGGAGCCGGTTTCGATCTCCTGTGGGCTCATCCTATGGGCGAGACACCAAGACCGTCCAAGTCATACTTCGACATCCTTGAGACCCACCAGGTCTGCCCAGCCAACCAAAGGGCCACGCCTCTCCGCCATCGAAGCGAGGAGGCGTGACCGCAGGGGGATTCATCGGCAGGAGCGGTGTCCGCTCAAACCCGCTCGCGGTAGTCGATCAGGCTGGAGAACAGCGCCAGCAGGGCCGCCACGACCACGAAGAAGATGAGCGCCAGGAAATAGGAGCCGCTGAACTGCACGATCAGGCCGATCAGGATAGGCACCACGACCCCACCCATGTTGCCGCAGAAGTTCATGGCGCCAGCCAGCACGCCGGTCCTTGCCGGGCCGCCGATGATCGTCGGCAGGCACCAGTACATGCCGCACCAGCGGATGAAGAACATCGCCACACAGAGCAGGCCGATCACCACGGGTGCGCTGGAAACGTAGGCCGCGCCCAGGATGCAGGCCGCTGCCACCAGGGCCGAGCCGCTGAACATGCTGCGCATGACCAGGTTCGGTGAGGCTCCGGCGGATTTCCAGCGGTCACCGATCCAGCCACCGATCAATTCCCCGACGAAGCCGCACATGAAGATCAGGAAGGTGGCGCCGCCCATGGCCGAGATATCCAGCCCATGGGCCTTGTGCAGGTAGCTCGGCATCCAGGTCAGCAGGCCGTAGAACACGCTGCACACGCAGCAGTAGCCGGCGAACATGGCGAGGATGGAACGATCCTTCAGCAGGGTGCGCAAGGGCGGGTTGTGTTCCCGGCGAGCACTGCGGGACCCGGCGTTGGCCGAGGTGATGTGCTGCAACTCGGCTTCGTTGACCCCCGGATGATCGCCCGGGTGGTTGCGGATGTACTTCCAGGCCAGGAGCCCGGCCAGGACGGTGCCGACGCCCGCCACCACGAAGGCCACCCGCCAGGAGCCCAGCCAGGCGATCAGCCCGGAAATGATGATGGCGCCCAGGGCGCTGCCCAGCGGCGCGCCGCCGTCCACCAGCACCGCGCCACGGCCACGCTCGTTCGGCGTCAACCAGGCACTGTTGAGCTTGGCGCCGGCCGGATAGATGGGCGACTCGGCAACCCCCAGGCCGATACGCGTTGCGAGCAGCACCAGCCAGTTGTGCGAGGCCGCGCCCAGCGCCTGGAACAGCCCCCAGCTGACGGTGGCGACCCCGATGATCCCGCGGGACTGGTAGCGATCCAGCAGGATGCCACCCGGTATCTGCATCAGCGCGTAGGACCAGAAGAAGGCACTCAGCAGCAGCCCCTCCATGGCCGGTGAGATGTCGAACTCGGGGGCTATCAGCGGCATCGCCACCGACAGCGAGGCACGGTCGATGTAGTTGATGGCGGTGAGCAGCAACATGATCAGGAAGATGCGCCAGCGCACGTTCGTGGGCCGGCTGGCATTCAGCGCCTGGAAGGTAGTCGCGTCCGGGGAAGGTATTTTCATGATGTGTCTCATTGTTGTGATTGTCGGGTCGAGAAAGTTCACGCCAGCCCACTGGAAGGCAGAGGCCAGTCAAGCGCGGAAGAGCAATGGAAGAGTGGGCGGAGTAACTTTTTAAGTCACAGGAGCGAACCTGCGTAATGAAACTTCATGATTGGGGGATAACTGATCCTGATCTTCTTGCCGGCCATATCCGGCAGCACGTCGAAATAGCGTCCAGGGCAAAAGGCGGATAACCAGGGGTTATCCGCAGATCAGCTCTTTTCATTTGGAAGTGCAAGGGTGGATTTGTAGCTTCGGCCCCGAAGTTGCTCTTGGGCAACTTGAAACACTCAATCAATAACAAGGAAATTCCATGTTCGCCGCACTCCTGTCGCCCGCCCCTCCCCCTCTGCGGATTTCGCAGGCCTGATCCGACACTTTTCGAACTTGACGCTGCCGGTGCCCACACCCCGGCGGACTGCTCACGAGGCTGCCATGAACCCATTCCAGTTCTTCTTTCCCACGCTCCTGAAATCCGGCAACGGCCTGGCCCGGCAGGCCGGCCAACTGCTCAAGCCCCACCTGCGCGAAAAGCTGCTGGTGATCACCGACGAAGGCCTGATCAAATCAGGCGTTCTCGAAGGCTTTTTCCAGTCCCTGGCGGAAGCGCGGATTCCCTTTGAGATCTTTTCCGGCGTAGAGCCCAACCCCAGCACCGAGGTGCTGGACCAGGCGGTGGCCGTCCTCAAGGCCAGCGGTTGCGACGCGGTAATAGGCGTCGGCGGCGGCAGCAGCATCGACACCGCGAAAGGCGTGGCGGCCATGGCCACCAACCCTGGCAGCATCCTCGACTACGAAGGCTATGACCGCCTGCCGAACGCGCCCTTGCCGATCTTCGCCATCCCGACCACCTCGGGTACCGGCAGCGAATGCACGGCATCCACCGTGTTCACCAACAAGCAGACGCTGTTCAAGACGGTCATCGTCAGCCCGCGGCTGTTCCCCAGGCTGGCCATCCTCGATGCCGAACTGACCTGGAAGCTGCCACCGGCCATCACCGCGGCGACGGGCATGGACGCGCTGACCCATGCCATCGAGTCCTATGTCTCCAGACAGGCCAACCCGATCAGCCAGGCCCTGGCCATCCAGGCCATCCGCCTGATCGGCGCCAATCTGCGCAAGGCCTATTTCGTCGGCAGCGACGCCGAGGCAAGGGAAAACATGCTGCTCGGTTCCTTCCTTGCCGGCGTCGCCTTCTCGCAGTCGAAACTGGGCAACGTGCATGCCATCTCCCACACCTTCGGCGGCGTGTTCAACATTCCCCATGGCATCGCCAACGCCACCCTGCTGCCCTACGTGATCGGCTTCAACCTGCCGGCCTGCCCGGAGCGGTTCCGCGAGATCGCCATTGCCCTGGGCCGGGACATCACCGGCCTGGACGACCTGGCCGCCGCGCGCACAGTGGTGGACTTCGTCGTGGAGCTGAACGCCGCGCTGGGCATTCCCGACAACATCAAGGAACTGGGCGTCCGCCTGGACCTCCTGCCACAGATGGTCAGCGACTCCATGCGTAGCGGCAATGTGCTGGTCAACCCCCGCCTGACCACCGCCGCAGACGTCGAAACCATCATCACCCACGCCTACCACGGCACTCGCTGAGCGCCGGGTAGCCGCACATCCGAGGAAACCTCCAGATGTTCTACGAAATGCGTACCTACACCATCCAGATCGGCAAGATGAAGGAATACCTGCAGCACTTCGAAGCCGAAGGCCTGCCTGTGATCTCCCGCTACACGACCCTGGTGGGCTGGTGGTACACCGAGATCGGCGAACTGAACCAGGTCGTGCACATATGGGCCTACGAGAGCCTCGACGACCGGATCAGGAAGCGGGCGGCGCTCTACGAAGACCAGGACTGGCTGACCCGCTTCGTGCCCAAGGCCTTCCCCATGCTGATCAGCCAGGAATCGAAGCTGCTGATGCCGGCCGCCTTCTCGCCCATCCGCTGAATCAGGCGGACCTGGCCCCGCCCTCCCCCTGGGCGGGGCCCTCAGCACTCGCTCAGCAGTTCCTCCAGAAGCAGCCGTGCGGCGGGCGAAAGCTCGGTGCCGGCACGGCTGACCGCGCCGAAGGGTTCGACCAGGGCCCGCAGGGAAACCGGCAATTGCACAAGCACGCCGAAGCGTTCCGCGAACTCGGCCACCTCGCGGGGTATCACCGCCACCAGGGTGGGGTCCTCCTGCAGCAACATCATGGTGGCGAAGGTGGACGAGGTTTCCAGCGGATAGCGCGGCACTTCCAGCCCCGCCTCGCTCAACTCACGCTCCAGGGCCTGGCGCATGGGCATCTGCACCGGGTAGACGATCCAGCGGTAATGACTGAGTTCACTGATTTCCAGATGGGCAGCACCCGCCAAGGGGTGGTTGCGCGTGGCGACCACTGAAAGGGGTTCGTCGCCAAGGGCCACGCTCTGGTAGGCGCTGGCCCTGCGACTGACCCCGGTTCGGCAGATGGCCAGGTCCAGCCGTCCCTCGTCCAGCAGGGCGAGCAGGCTGGCGCTGGTATTCTCCACCACCTCCACCGACAGGGTCGGCTGTTTCTGCCGCAGGCGGCTCAGGGCGCGACTCAACAGTGGAACGGCGCCCATGATGACCCCTACCGACAGGCGCCCTCCCTCACCCTGGGTGATGCCCATCACCTCCTCCCGCAAGTGCGCCAGGTCGCTGTAGATCAGGCGCGCATAGCGCGTGATGCAGCGCCCCACATCGTTGGGCACCAGCCCTTTGGGCTGCCGGTCGAACAAGGGCATGCCGAGGATGGACTCGATTTCCCGCAGGACCTTGGTCGCCCCCGGCTGGGATATCGCCATTTCTTCGGCCGCCTTGTGCAGCGAGCCATGGTTATCGAGCTCGATGAGCAGCCGCAGCTGCTTCAGACGCAAACGCGCGGCGATGTTTTCCAGGGAAGGGAACATGGCGATGGATTCTCACGGAAGGCAGGCGGGAATTATAACTTTCGCGATGCGCCGATACTTGCCAACGCAGCAATACATAATTGCGGGAAAATCACGAGCCGGGCAACTGAAGAATCAATATTGAACTGCCGATAACGGAGCATGATCAGGTAATCCAGACTTTTCATTAGGCAGCTGCAGAAGAACTCGATAGAGTCGCCCGGACACAACTTTATTCATGTCGTGGAGATCGATACTTCCCACTGGGAATACTCTTCCGGACCTTCGTTTGTGTCCAGAAAGCCCTGCCGAACAATCCGGCAGGCGGGCCACCTTCAGTCTTGCGCACCCGCCAGCACCATCTGGCGGAAGTCACCGACGATCGGCCTCAGGTCGACCCGGTGCCAGGCCGCCCAGAGCCCGATGCCCTGATTCAGCCATGGCAGCTCCCGCAGCACCACGTTGGCGTTGCCTTCGCCGTTGAAGCTCTTCTGGATCAGGGCCAACCCCAGGCCGGCGGAAACGAGACCAAGTGCACTCAAGGGTTCGGCGGCCTCCAACCTGATCTGCGGGGTGAAGCCCGCTTCCACGCAACCAGCCAGGAAGCGCTCGCGTCGGTGCTGCTGCAGCTGGCTACGCTCGAATAGCTGAAGGCCGAGACGATCCTCCAACTGGGCGATCTGCCGGCTCAGGGGAGACTGGGAGATGTGCAGTTGCTCCGCCGCGCGACCGACGTGCTCGACTTCGGCCACGGCGACGAAATAGCGGAGCTGTCTGAGATCCAACATATGTCCCACAAGGACTCAAGTGTGACCCTATCTGTCATGGACGGTCTTATACGCCGATTCTAGGATGCTGCCCAGAACCCAATGATCACCGGTAGCCAACCAACGCTGCCGAACACTGGAGAGGACCTGAAACATGCAAATCGATCTGAGCGGCAAAACCGCTGTCATCAGCGGCTCCACCGGTGGTATCGGCCTGGGCATCGCCCGGAGCCTGGCCCTGGCCAACGCTGAAGTCGTGATAGTCGGCCGCACCGCGGCCGCAGTCGACGAAGCCGTAGCCGGCATCACGGCCAGCGGCGGCAAGGCCCGTGGCGTGGTGGCGGACCTGGGAACCCAGGCGGGTGCCGAATTGCTGTTCGCCGCCGAGCCTCGCGCCGACATCCTGGTCAACAACCTGGGGATCTACAACGATGTCGATTTCTTCGCCACCGACGACGCGGAGTGGTTGCGCTTCTACGAAATCAACGTGCTCTCCGGAGTACGCCTGGCGCGTCACTACATCCCGGCGATGGTGCAGCAGAAGTGGGGCCGGGTGATCTTTCTTTCCTCTGAATCGGGCATCGCCATCCCCGCGAACATGATCAATTACGGCGTCACCAAGAGCGCCAACTTGGCGGTCTCCCATGGCCTGGCCAAGCGCCTGGCCGGGACCGGCGTCACGGTGAACGCCATACTTCCGGGCCCGACCTTCACTGAAGGCGTGGCGGCGATGGTCTCGGATGCCATGCGCCAGTCCGGGCGCAGTGCCCGGGAAGAGGCGAACGACTTCGTCCGCCGGGAGCGTCCCAGCTCCATCATCCAGCGCGTGGCGGAGGTGGAAGAAGTGGCCAACCTGGTGACATACGTCGCCTCGCCGCTCTCCTCGGCAACCACAGGCGCGGCTCTGCGGGTGGACGGCGGCGTGGTGGACAGCCTGGCGATCTGAGGGCAAGGCGCCCCTCGTCAGGCGCTCTGGCGCCGGCGGCGGATCTGCGCTGCAGTCAATTCGGGCGAAAGGGGCAAAGCTGCACGGAGGTTGCCATGGCCGTTGAGCAGCCCAACGATTCCCGCACCGGCTCCTCAGGTTGGGCTTCGTGGCCTCAGCCACAACGGCGGTCGTGCGTATTCATTGGCTATGTCTGCGTCAGCTGTTGCAGAACCGAATAGAAGCGTCTAATACGGCCCCTTCAGACCTTCGTACCCGCCTGACACTTCCCTCACCCCCGGCCCCCGCCCTGCGCCCCGGCCCGATCGCTTCGCGCTCAGGCGTTCATCGGCACCGGAAGCGGTGCTTCCGAAAGCGTGCCTCTTCACCCCTGAAGAGGAGAGGGGTGACTCGCGCCTGCTCGAACGATGCAATTCTGATGCATTGTCGGGGCCTGAAAGCTTGCGGAAGAGGTGGGGCGGCACTCCGCCCCGTCAGGAGGCCGAGCGGAATCGTTGCGCAGGGGGACGAGCGGCATGGATGCCGCGAGAGGCGTGCGGGGCCATGGATGGCCCCTCACGCCGGGCCCCGGAGCAACGATGGAGCGAGGGAAACGCAGTAACAGCCGAAGGCTGGTCACCCGGCGAAGCCGGGCCGGATGCAGGGGCAAGCCTTTTGGTTCCTTTTTGGGGGGGGGGCGGCCATCCGTCGTTTGCAAAAGGGACTCGCCCGGGAGGGCGAAACAGGGACTCGCCGTCCGCTCGATAATCAGCTTGGCTCAGAACGTTCTAGCAACATTTAACGCAGACATAGCCTATTCATTCGCGAAAGGGCGGACTCAGTTCGTAGATGGGCCATGCGGCAGTGCGTAGGGTGGAAATCCCTTTCGGGATTTCCACCAGCGGTGTCCTGCACCGCCTCGCTGGTGGATAGAAAAGCCCTTTCCATAGCCCTACACGGCTGAGGGAGCGAGTTCATTCGCGAAAGGCGAACTGGCTCAAGGCACCGGATGCCGATGCCCGGGCATCCACGAGTCCGGGATCGACCGCAGAGTCGCCCCTTGCCGCTGGCCGCATCATCTTCATTTCCGTAACATCCGCCCCCCATTTTCCCGCTCGTTCCCGAGGCCGGCCTTGCCGGCCCTGATCCCAGGTACGCCATGAAACCACCCCGCCTGCGCGCCGATGTCCTGGCCGGACTCACCACCTCATTCGCCCTGGCGCCCGAATGCATCGCCTTCGCCCTGGTCGCCCACCTCAACCCGCTGATGGGGCTCTACGGTGCCTTCATCATCTGCACCCTGACTGCGCTGTTCGGCGGCCGCCCGGGGATGGTCTCGGGTGCGGCCGGGTCCATGGCCGTGGTGATAGTGGCGCTGGTGGTCCAGCACGGGGTGCAGTACCTGTTGGCCACGGTCCTGCTGGGCGGATTGATCATGGTCGCCTTCGGCCTGCTGCGCCTGGGCAAGCTGGTGCGCATGGTGCCCTACCCGGTGATGCTCGGGTTCGTCAACGGCCTGGCGATCGTCATCGCCCTGGCCCAGCTGGAGCATTTCAAGGCCGGTGACGGCTGGCTGAGCGGCACATCGCTGTACCTGATGCTGGGACTGGTGGCGCTGACCATGGCCATCGTCTACCTGCTGCCACGCCTGACCCGCGCCGTGCCGCCGGCGCTGGTGGCGATCCTTGGCGTCGGCCTGCTGGTCTACTTCCTCGGCCTGCCCACCCGCACCCTGGGCGACATGGCGCATATCGCCGGCGGCCTGCCTGCCCTGGCACTGCCGGAGGTTCCCTGGAACCTGCAAACCCTGGCGATCATCGCGCCCTACGCAGTGCTGATGGCGATGGTGGGCCTGCTGGAGACCCTGCTGACCCTCAACCTCACCGATGAAATCACCGAGAGCCGCGGCTACCCGGACCGCGAGTGCGTCGCCCTGGGTGCCGCCAACCTGGTGTCCGGCGCCTTCGGTGGCATGGGCGGCTGCGCCATGATCGGGCAGACCGTGATCAACCTCAGTTCCGGCGGCCGTGGCCGGCTCTCGGGCGTGGTGGCCGGGGTAATGATCCTGCTGTTCGTTCTATTCCTCTCGCCGCTGATCGAGCGCATACCGCTGGCCGCGCTGGTCGGCGTGATGTTCGTGGTGGCCCAGCAGACCTTCGCCTGGGGTTCGCTGCGGGTCGCAGGCAAGGTGCCGTTCAACGATGTGCTGGTGATCATCGCGGTAACCGTCATCACCGTGTTCACCGACCTCGCCATCGCAGTGCTCTGCGGCATCGTCATCGCCGCGCTGAACTTCGCCTGGCACCATGCCCGCGAGCTCTACGCCGACGGCCACGACGAGCCGGACGGCAGCAAGCTGTACCGCCTGCACGGCACGCTGTTCTTCGCATCCACCACCCCCTTCCTCAACCAGTTCGACCCGGCCGGCGACCCTGACCGGGTGACCCTGGATTGCCGCCACCTGAGCTTCGTCGACTACTCGGCCATCGCCGCGCTGAAGACCCTGCGCGAGCGCTACGCCAAGGCCGGCAAGCACCTGCGCGTGGTGCACCTGTCCGAGCGCTGCAAGCAGCTGTTCAAGCGTGCCGGGGAGCAGCACTAGGCACCCCTCGTCAGGCGGATTGGCGGGTGTGGCGTTTGTGCGCTGCAGTTAGTTCGGGTGAAAGGGGCAAAGCCGCAAGGAGGTTGCCATGGCCATTCAGCTCGATCATCTGATGGTGCCGGCCCGCGACAAGCTGAAGTCGGCGCAGCTGCTGGCGGAACTGCTCGGGGTGCCCTGGTCGGCTCCCGGTATCGGACCTTTCGTGCCGGTCTACCTGAACGAGGGGCTGACGCTGGATTTCGACGAGTGGGGCGAGCCCTTTCCGTTGATTCACTTCTGCTTCCGGGTGAGTCCGGAAGAGTTCGAGGCCATCCTCGGGCGCATCAAGGCGGCGGGGATTGCCTACCGCAGCGACGTGCACGGGCCAGTGGATCATCAGGTGAATACGCAGCATGGCGGGCGCATCGTTTACTGGAATGTGCCGGATGGGCATCAGTGGGAGATGTTGACGGTGAGTTATGCGCGGAAGGGTTGAGGAACTGTAGGGGCGAATTCATTCGCCAAGCGCCGCGTAGGGTGGAAATCCCTTTGGGGATTTCCACCATCGGTGTCTTGCATGGCCTCGCTGGTGGATAGAAAGGCGCTATCCACCCTACACAGCTGTGGGCGAGTTCATTCGCGATCGGGCAGTTCGTAAGATGGGTCGGGCGGCGTTCCGCGAGCTTGCGATACCCATCAGCCCTGTCCGCATGGGTATCGCTCCGCTCCACCCATCCTACGGGGAGCCATGTGGCTCCAATTAGGGATTTCCACCATCGGTGTCTTGCACGGGCTCGCTGGTGGATAGAAAAGCGCTATCCACCCTACACGGCTGTAGGAGCGAATTCATTCGCGATCGGGCAGCCTAGCGCCCCTGCAGCTCCCGCACCTGCGCTTCCAGCTCGGCGATGCGCGCCTCCAGTGCCTGGCGCTCCGCGCGGCTGGCGGTGATGTCGTCGTAGACGCTGATGATGTGCTCGGGACTGCCATCCCGGGCGTTGCGCTGGACCGAAGCGCGCACGCTCACCCAGATGTAGCTGCCATCCTTGCGGCGGAAGCGCTTCTCCATGGTGCTGACAGCCACCTCGCCATTCAGCAGGCGCTTGACCCGGGCGAGGTTTTCCTCGACGTCGTCGGGGTGGGTGAGCGCCTGGAACGTCAGCCCGGCGAGTTCATCCGCGCTGTAACCCAGGAGTTCGCACAGCGGCTGGTTGACCCGCTGCCAGCGGCCGTCGAGGCCGATGTAGGCCAGGGCGCCACCGGCCAGCTCGAAGATGGCGCGGAAGCGCTCCTCGCTCTGCCGTAGCTCATCCTCCACCCGCTTGCGTTCGGTGCTGTCCAGGCTCACTCCGACCATCTTCACCGAGCGCCCGGCGGCATCCTTCAGCGAAGTGGCGCGGGAGGTGACCCAGCGCAGCTCGCCATCGGGGCGGTAGATGCGGAAATCGAATTCGTAGCCTTTGCCCTCGGCCACGCACTCGCGGTAGATGGCCTGCAGCGCGGTAACGTCGTCGGGGTGCAGGTGGGCCCAGAAGTCTTCGTTGCGGCGCACGGGCCAGCCGTACACGGCTTCGACATTGGCCGAGTAGGAGACTTCGTCGGTGATCAGGTTCCATTCCCAGTTGACGATGCCGGCGCTTTCCTGCGCCAGCTTCATGCGCGCTTCGCTTTCCATGATTTCGGCGGTGTACTTGCGCCGCACATCGGTCATGGGCAGGTCCTGCACCTCGACGTGCTGGGCATCTTGCAGGGCTTCGTCGCCATAGCGCAGCCAGATCCAGTTGACCTTGAGGAAGGTGGCCAGCTTGCGCAGGTTGTCGTAGTCGATCTCGCCGCCACGGGTCCACTTGTGCACCGCGGTGCGGGAAATGCCGAGCACCGTGGCCACGGCCTGCAGCGTCAGTTTCTGGTGTTCGAGCAGTTCTTTGAGGCGGAAGGCGAAGCTGTTTTCTGTCATGGCAAGACATGTCCCTGAGCCAGGCGACGCAGTATACACGTCGCCAGCTCCGCCCCTGCCAGCCCCGCTACAGATCGAGAACCAGGCGCTGCCCCTTGGCTCGCGACACGCACAGCATCATGGTTTGCTGAGCGGCTTTTTCGTCGTCGGACAGGTACTGGTCGAAGTGCTCCGCCTCGCCTTCGAGGATGCGCGTCTCGCAGGTGCCGCAGACGCCTTCGCGGCACAGGCATTCCACCTGGGCGGCATTGGACTTCTCGATGGCCTGGAGGATGGTCATGCCCTCCTCCACCTGCAGCTCGCGGCCAGACTGGGCGAGCACCACGGTGAAGGCCCCACCGGTGGCCGGAGCGGCGGCGAACTGTTCCCAGTGCACGCGCGAATCCGCCACGCCCTGGGCCTTGGCGGTGTCGATCACCGCGTCGATCAGCGGCTTGGGCCCGCAGACGTAGAGGTGAGCGTCGGCGTCCAGGCTGCCGATCAGTTCGGCCAGGTTGAGCGAGGTCCCCTGGCTGTCGACGTAGAAACGCACCTGCTCGGCATGCGGCCCTTCGCCCAGTTCGGCCTGGAAGGCACCATGCTCCGGGCTGCGGAAGGCGTAATGCAGTTCGTAGCGAGCGCCCACCCGACCCAGGTCATGCAATTGCGAGAGGAACGGCGTGATGCCGATTCCGCCAGCGATCAGCACATGCTTGCCGGCGGAAGGATCGATGGCGAACAGGTTGTTCGGGCTGGAGATCACCAGCTCGGTGCCGACCTCCACCTGCTGGTGCATGAAAACCGAGCCGCCCTTGGACTGTTCTTCCAGGCGCACGCCGATCTGATAGCTGGCGGTGTCGGCCGGGTCGCTCATCAGCGAGTAGGCATTGCTGAACTGGCGGCCGTCGGCGCTCTTCATCTGCACGATGATGTGGCTGCCACCGGTGAAGGTCGGCAGCGGCTGGCCGTCGGCACGCTCCAGGGTGAAGCGTTTGATCAGGGGGGTCGCCTGCTCCACCGCGGTCACGCGGGCAGGCATCATTTCGTAGGAGTTGGCCATCGCTCACCTCTGTTGCGACTGCGGGCGGCGCCAGGCGCCGCCCTGATGGTGCGTGGTGCCCGCCGTCAGACGGCGAGGCACAGGTACTTCATTTCCAGGTAGTCCTCGATGCCGTACTTCGAGCCTTCGCGGCCGAGGCCGGACTGCTTGACGCCACCGAAGGGGGCCACCTCGTTGGAGATCAGGCCGGTGTTGATACCGACCATGCCGTACTCCAGCTGCTCGGCGATCTTCCACACGCGGCCGATATCGCGGCTGTAGAAATAGGCCGCCAGGCCGTAGAGGGTGTCGTTGGCGAGAAGCACCACTTCCTCGTCAGAGGAGAAGCGCACCAGGGGCGCCACCGGGCCGAAGATTTCCTCGTCCAGCAGCTGCATGCCCGGCGCCACGCCGGTCAGCACCGTGGGCTGGAGGAAGTTGCCGCCCAGGTCGTGGGTTTCGCCGCCCACCAGCACCTCGGCGCCCTTCTCCAGCGCGTCGGTCATCAGGCTGCGGACCTTGTCCAGAGCCTTGCCGGTGATCAGCGGGCCGATCTGGGTGCCGCCTTCCAGGCCGTGGCCGACGCGCAATTCGCGCACCTTCGCGGCGAAGCGCTGGGCGAAAGCGTCGTAGATGGCGTCATGGATGTAGAAGCGGTTGACGCAGACGCAGGTCTGGCCGGCATTGCGGTACTTGGCGACCAGCGCGCCTTCGACCGCTGCGTCGATATCGGCGTCATCGAAGACGATGAAGGGCGCGTTGCCGCCCAGCTCCAGGGAGACTTTCTTGATGGTGGGTGCGCACTGGCCCATCAGCAGGCGGCCCACCGGGGTGGAGCCAGTGAAGCTGAGCTTGCGCACCAGCGGGTTGCCGGTGAGCTGGGCGCCGATGGCCACCGCGTCGCCGGTGACGATGCTGAGCACGCCGTCCGGTACACCGGCGCGCTTGGCCAGCTCAGCCAGGGCCAGGGCGGAGAACGGGGTCTCGTTGGCGGGTTTGACCACGATGGTGCAGCCCGCCGCCAGGGCCGGCGCCACCTTGCGGGTGATCATGGCCGAGGGGAAGTTCCAGGGGGTGATGGCGGCGCAGACGCCGATGCCCTGCTTGATCACCACCAGGCGCTTGTCGCCGGCCGGCGAGGGAATCACGTCGCCATAGATACGCTTGCCCTCTTCGGCGAACCACTCGATGAAGGAGGCGGCATAGCGGATTTCGCCCACGGCTTCGGCCAGGGGCTTGCCCTGCTCCAGGGTCATCAGGCGGGCCAGGTCGTCCTCGTGCTCAAGCATCAGCTCGAACCAGCGGCGCAGGATCTGCGCGCGTTCCTTGGCGGTACGGGCGCGCCAGGCCGGCAGCGCGGAGTCGGCAGCCTCGATGGCGCGCAGGGTCTCGGCGCCGCCCATGTTGGGCACCTGCCCCAGCAGCTCACCGCTGGCCGGGTCGGTCACGTCCACCGTGCGGCTATCATCGGCGTCGCACCAGGCACCGGCGATGAAGGCCTGCTGGCGGAACAGGTCGTTGTCTTTCAGGTTCACTCTTTGATTCCTCCTCGCGAGGCGGGCCGCCGCGCTGCCGCGGCGGCCACAGCCATCAACGGTCCAGGTGGGCGACGGCGATCAGGTTGTGGAAGTGGGCGATGCCGTGCTCGCTCTGGCCGCTGCGTTGGCTGTCGACCATGATCCGGCCCTGGCCGCGATAGCCGCGGGACTTCAGGCCTTTCTGCACGCTCTCCACCAGGCGCAGGTCTTCCGGACGGAAGACGTCGCGGTACCACTCGATCAGCGCCTGCTGTTCGGGGGTGATGTCCTTGTTCAGGAAGTAGATGTCGTAGTGCTGCAGGGTCACTTCGGCGCTGACCGGGAACTCGTAGATCACGGTCATGAAGTTGCCGCCGGGCGGGGCGTTGAACATGGTGCAGGGCCAGGCCCAGAAGCCGCTGAAGGACGGGTCCTTGACCGACTCGTCGAACTTGAAGGATTTCTCGGACGGCTTGGCCACGCCGTACTGCAGCGACCAGTTGCCGTGCATGGTGTGGGTGTATTGGCCGACGTCGACGGAGTCGGAGAAGCCCGGGTGGGCCGGGGCGCAGTGGTAGCACTCCATGTAGTTGTCGACGATGGACTTCCAGTTGGCCGGGGTCTCGGTGACGAAGCGGGCGGCCAGGTGCAGGTCGTCCACCACCGGGCAGGCCTGGCGCAGGCGCGCTTCCATGCCCGGCAGCTGCTCTTCGACGCTGCCGGCGTCCTTGTTCATGTTGACGAAGATGAAGCCGGCGTATTCCTCTACACGCAGCTGCACCAGGCTGGAGTTGGCCTTGTCGAAGTCGGCCACGTGATCGCAGTTGCGCGCATGGGCCAGCTCGCCGTCGAGCTTGAAGGTCCAGGCGTGGTACGGGCAGGTGATGACGTTCTTGGCCTTGCCGTTGCCTTGCAGCAGCTGGTGGCCACGGTGCGGGCAGACGTTGTAGAAGGCGCGCAGCTCACCGTCGCGGCCACGCACGACGATGATGCTCTCGCCGATGTATTCGCGGGTGATGTAGGCGTTGTTCTCGGCGACCTCGCTGCGGTGCCCCACGCAGACCCAGCTGTTGGCGAAGATCTTTTCCTTCTCGTGTTCGAAGATCTCCGGGCGGGTGTAGTAGCTGGCCGGAATGGTGTAGGCCACGTCCGGGTTGGCGCAGAAGTCTGCGGGCAGGCGTTTGATGTCGTTCATCGTCTGTACTCCAGGCATTTTCAAGGCACCGGCCGAGGCCGGGGCGTCACAGCTATTTACTTTTGGTTAACACAAATCTGTTGGTTAACAGATCGGGCAAAATTTTTTGGACCGGCCATTTTGTAGGGTGGGCTTCAGCCCACCATCGACGGTCCGCGTGGGCTGAAGCCCACCCTACCCTGCACGTCCCTGTGCAGGCTCGGCACAACTCAACTCATTGCGCGGTGGCAGTGCTCAGGCGGACTTTCTCCTCGCCCCGGGGCGGCTCGACGCTCTCGTCCAGGCCACGGCGCACCGCTTCTTCCTCGATCAGGTGGGCCGGCATGCTGCCGTAGTCCTCCATCATCCATTTGAAGAAGCCGTAGATCTTGGTCAGCAGGATCGCCAGGAAGGGAATCGCGGTCAGCACCACGGCGGTCTTCATGGTGGACAACGACGCCTTGGCGAACAGCATGGCCAGCGGGATCAGGGTCAGCATCACGCACCAGAACAGGCGGTGGGTCGGTGTCGGGTCCTGGCCTTCCTGGAGGTTGCGGGTGCTGGTGGCCGCCACGGCATAGGCCGCCGCGTCCATGTGGGAAGCGCAGAACACCGCCATGATGAACAGGTACACCGCCAGGAATACCTTGCCGAAGGGCAGCGCGGTCAGCAGCACTTCCACGGCCGTCTCACCGCCCTGCTCGCTGAGAATGCGCGGCACGTCGATGGCCCCATTGATGAACTGGTGCATGCTGTAGCTTTCCAGGGCACCAAAGAAGAACCAGCAACCCAGGCTGCCGCCGAGCAGCAGCGCGGCAACCACTTCCTTGATCTTGCGGCCCTTGGACACGCGGGTGACGAACATGGCCACGCCCGGTGCGTAGGACACCCACCACAGCCAGTAGAACACCGTCCAGTTGCGGGTGAAGGCACCGTCGCCGGCCGGGTCGGTGAACAGGCTCATGTGCACGTAGTTCTGAATCATCAGGCCGATGGCGTTGGCAGTGTTGTTCAGGGTGAACTGAGTCGGGCCGACCAGGAACACCACGCCGGCGAAGCCCAGGGCGCCCACGCAGACCATTTTCGACAGGCGCTGCATGCCGTCATCGATGCCGATGTAGGAGCTGAGGGAGAAGATCACCGCCACGGCACCAATCACCACCAGCTGGGTGACGAAGGTGTCCGGGATGCCGGTCAGGCCTGACAGGCCACGGGTCAGGGTGGACGCGGTGAGCGCCAGGGACACGGTCAGCGCACCGAACATGGTGAGCAGGAAGATCATGTCCACCGCCCGGCCCACCGGGCCGTTGGCGCGAAAGCCGGTGACCGCCTCGATGATCGAGGCCAAGCCCAGGCCGCTCTTCTTGCGCACGTGGAAGTGATAGGCCAGCGCCAGCGACGACAGCGCGTAGAGCGCCCAGGCGCTGATGCCCCAGTGGAAGAACGAATAGCTGACGCTGAAGTCCAGCGCCTCGCGGGTACCGGGAGCGATGTTCAGGCCGGGGGTCTGGTAGTAGTAGGCCCACTCCATCACGCCCCAATAGAGGGTCGAGGACCCCATGCCGGCGCAGATGAACATGAACACCCAGGTCATGGTCGGGTATTCCGGCTTGCCGTTGCCGAGGCGGATGTTGCCGTACTTGCTGAACGCCAGGTACAGCACGGCCAGGGCGCAACCGAACACGAAGAGCTGCACGGCGGTGCCGAAGGTGCGGGTGGAAATTTCGAAGAGGCGATTGGCCAGCGCCTCCGATTCAGCGGGGAAAGCAGCAAGGCCGAACACGGTCAAGGCCACGGCGATCAGGCTCGCCGTGATCAAGAACATGTCTTTCTTATTGTTGTTGGACATCGATGTCTCCTGGAACTGGATACCCCGGGCCTCCTTCAGGCAGGGAGGTCACCGGACTACGCTATTTGTTAATCATTGGTTTACGTTAATCCATTGGTTAACAGCTTGTCCGAAATACGCCTTCAAAGCAACTCCTGTCGGACAATTTGCAGGCCGTCTGTCACCTGCAAAAACGCAACGGCCGCCCGTTATCACGGGGCGGCCGGATGGAACTCAAAGCGCGTCGGCGATCGCCTTGCCCACTTCCTGGGTCGAAGCCTTGCCCCCCAGATCCGGGGTGACCGGACCTTCGGCGATGACCTGCTCGATGGCGCGCAGGATGCCGTCGTGGGCCGCCTTGTAGCGCTCATCGCCGTTGCCGAGGAAGTCCAGCATCAGCGCGCCGGACCAGATCATGGCGATGGGGTTGGCGATATTGCGGCCGTAAATGTCGGGCGCCGAACCATGCACCGGCTCGAACAGGGACGGGAAGTTGCGCTCCGGGTTGAGGTTGGCCGAGGGCGCGATGCCGATGGTGCCGGCGCAGGCCGGGCCCAGGTCGGAGAGGATGTCACCGAACAGGTTGGAGGCCACCACCACATCGAAACGGTCCGGCTGCAGCACGAAGCGCGCACAGAGGATGTCGATGTGCTGCTTGTCCCACTTGATCTCGGGGTACTTCTCCGCCATCGCGGCGACCCGCTCGTCCCAGTAGGGCATGCTCACCGCCATGCCATTGGACTTGGTGGCGGCGGTCAGTTGCTTGCGCTCGCGGGTCTGGGCCAGGTCGAAGGCGTACTTGAGGATACGGTCGACGCCACGGCGGGTGAACACCGACTCCTGCAGCACGAACTCGTGCTCGGTGCCCTCGAACATGCGGCCGCCCAGGGCGGAGTACTCGCCCTCGGTGTTTTCGCGGATCACCACGAAGTCGATGTCGCCCGGCTCGCGGCCGGCCAGCGGGCACGGCACCCCGGGGAACAGACGCACCGGACGGATGTTCACGTATTGGTCGAAGTCGCGGCGGAACTTCAGCAGCGAGCCCCACAGGGAGATGTGGTCTGGCACCTTGTCCGGCCAGCCCACGGCACCGAAGTACAGGGCGTCGAAGCCCTTGAGCTGCTCGAACCAGTCGTCCGGCATCATCTTGCCGTGCTGCAGGTAGTAGTCGCAGCTGGCCCACTCGATGGTCTCGAAGGACAGGTCCAGGCCCCACTTGCGGGCCGCCGCCTCGACGACCCGCAGGCCCTCGGGGAGAACTTCGTTGCCGATGCCGTCGCCGGGAATGGCGGCAATCTTGAATGTCTTGCTCATGGTCGTGCCCCTGGTGAAGACGCCCTGTTCAGGCGGTGTGACGACCATGCTATAAGGACTATCCGCAAAGATAATCCAGCACTTCATTGATAGATAAGACACGAATCGTGAATAGTCTGCCGAACCTTGAAGACCTCCGCGTCTTCGTCCTGGTAGCCCGCCGCTCCAGTTTCGCCGCGGTGGCCAGCGAGATGGGCACCTCCCCCGCCTTCGTCAGCAAGCGCATCCGCCTGCTGGAAGAAAGCCTCGGCGTGCGCTTGCTGCACCGCACCACCCGGCGGGTGGCGGTGAGCGAGGACGGCGAGCGCGTATACCGCTGGGCTCAGCACATCTTCGACGCGGTGGAGCGGATGACCGATGAAGTCTCCGAACTGCACCAGGAACCCCGTGGGCAACTGCGCATCGTCAGCAGCTTCGGCCTCGGCCGACGCCTGGTGGCCCCCGCACTGTCCGAACTGTCGGCGCGCTACCCGGCCCTGGACATCCGCCTGGACCTGTTCGACCGCCTGGTGGACCTGATCGACGAAGGCTTCGACCTGGACATCCGCATCGGCGACAACATCGCCCCCAACCTGATCGCCAAGCCGCTGGCGACGAACAGCCGCATCCTCTGCGCCGCTCCCGCCTACCTGGCGCGCCAGGGCACACCCGGAAGCCTGGCGGAACTGGCCGGCCACGACTGCCTGGTGATCAAGGAACGCGACCATCCCTTTGGCCTCTGGCGCCTGCACGGGCCGGCGGGCGAGGAAAGCGTGAAGGTCACCGGGCCGCTGTCGGCCAACAACGGCGAGATCGTCCACCAGTGGGCAGTGGACGGCCGCGGCATCGCCCTGCGTTCCTGGTGGGACGTGGGCGAAAGCCTGGACAATGGCCGTCTCGTGCACGTGCTGCCCGAGTACAGCCAGCCGGCGAACATCTGGGCGGTGTACGCCGCGCCGCTGGACACCTCGGCCAAGATCCGCGTGACGGTGGAGTTCTTCCGCCAGTATTTCCAGGAGCGCCGTAGCCAGGGCCTCGACCACCTTTCGTAAGGTCGATCACGCTTCATCGATCCACCAGGGACGCCCGGCCGGCAGCAGACCATC
Source organism: Metapseudomonas cellulosilytica (assembly GCF_049334135.1). NCBI lineage: Bacteria > Pseudomonadati > Pseudomonadota > Gammaproteobacteria > Pseudomonadales > Pseudomonadaceae > Metapseudomonas > Metapseudomonas cellulosilytica. Next base: position 23,471 of record NZ_JBHZGN010000036.1, read on the forward strand.
ACGTCCCGATCGGGCGACAAAAGGTGTTACACCAAAGTCGAATAGTGCCGCGGGTTTCGCAGCGCCAACGCCAGGTATCGACTAACGTGAATTTGTCCCCTTGCTAAGGACAGTTCGAGCCGTCACGGTCGCCACCTCCCCCCGTAAGTTGCATGCGCCGTGACGGCTTCTTTTATCTCCGCGCAAACGACCGATCCGCCTTCCCCCCGCTTCACCGCTTGCAGGGTGTAGCTCAGGGGCAGTCGCCAGCGGTCCCGCTTCAACCGCCATTCCCCCAAGTCATCCAGCACCATCCGCCCCGGCAGGGCTTCCCAGGGAAGGCTGTCGTGCTCTTCCAGTGCGGTGAGCTGCAGGCCGTGCTTCAGCAATGCGGAAACCACCTCGCCCAGGCCATGATTCCACTCGTGGGTGCGGGTCGCCGTCAGGCTGGCGTCGGTCTCCACATAGCTGCTGTCGTCGTCCCACACCGTGGGCTCGGTTCGCTCGAAATAGGGGTAGTCGATCACCAGGGCATCCTCGCGCGCCTCGTTCACCGCGTAGAGCATGGGGTGCCCCTCGCGCATGAACAGCCGTCCACCGGGTTTCAACAGGGCGGATACCACCCGCGCCCAGTCGTCGATGCGCGGCAGCCAGTTGATGGCGCCGATGCCGGTGTAGACCAGGTCGAAAGCGCCTACCGGCAGCACCTGGTCGGCGCGGTAGACATCGGACTCGACGAAGCCGATTTCCACCCCGCAGCGCCGCGCCAGCAGGCCTGCCTGTTCGAGGGAGGTCGGCGAGAAATCGAGGCCGGTCATCTGTGCGCCCAGTCGGGCCAGCGACAGGGTGTCAGTGCCGATATGACACTGCAGATGCACGCCGCTCAGGCCGGCGATGTCACCCAGGCGCGGCAGGTCGAAGCGCACCACCTCCGACAGGTAGCCGGGCTCGGCGACGAAGCGCTCCACCGCGTAATCGCGAGAAGCTGCGTGCAGCGGCGCGCGCTCGTCCCAGTTGGCCTTGTTCAATTGCATGGAATCGCTCATGGGGCAGAACTCCTTTCTTCCCTCGGTCAAAAGCGCTGCAACGCTAGACCAGCTGAAAGGCCAGCGTCTAGGCGTTCTGCACGATCAGCTGCACGCCCGTCACCAGCAGCCCGGCCCAGGCGATGCGATAGAACCAGCTGTGGTTGACCCGGCTCTGTAGCCAGATGCCCAGCCACACCCCGAACACCACGACCGGCGCCAGGGCCAGGCTGGCGGTGAGGCTGGTGCGGGTGAACTGCCCCAGCAACGCGTAGGGCACCACCTTGACGGCATTGGTCAGCAGGAAGAAGCAATTCACCGTGGCGACGTAGCGCACCTTGTCCATCTGCTGCGGCAGCAGGTACATCATGATCGGCGGGCCGCCGGCATGGGCGACGAAGCTGGTGAAACCGGCGATGCCGGACAGCAAGGTGCCCTTGCCTGCCCGGGGTTCGCTGGGGGCCTGGGCCGCCGCGGCATTCAGCACGTTGAGCAGGAAGAAGGCGATGGCGATGCCACCGATCATCAGGCCGATCAGCCGCTCGCTGAGCAGCCCGAAGCTGAGGGTGCCCGCCAGCACGCCCAGCAGCGCGCCGGGCAGCATGATCTTCAGGTTGCGCACGTCCCACTTGCCGTAGAAGCGGCGCAGGCCGGTGATATCCGCCATGCAGAGGATCGGCAGCATGATCGCCGCCGCCTGGGTCGGCGGCATCATCAGCGCCAGCAGCGGCACCGCGATGCCACCCAGGGCGCCACCGAAGCCACCCTTGGAAATGCCCGTGAGCAACACGGCGGGGATGCCCAGGAGAAAGAGCTCGACAAAAGACATCGGGGCCGGCCTTATCGATCAGGGATGGAAAAAGGGGCGCCATTATGGCGGGAAAATCTCGCCCCTCAATCCACCGTCAGCATCAGGCACATCCCCACGATCATCACCGCTGCCGCCAGCAGCGCCGTGCCGGTGCGCACATGGTTCCAGCGCGTCCACTCCTCCACATAGTTGCGCCAGGGGGCGACCGATTCCGGGCTACCCGCATCCAACCGTGCCAGGGCGTTGTTGCGCGGAACGTTGCAGGCCAGGGTCACCGCGAAGTTGCCCAGCAGGTAGAGCAGGCTGCCCAGCAGCAGGAAGAAGGTGCCGGGCATTTCCCAGGTGGAAAGGGCATAGAGGACCAGCAGCGCGCAGGCGCCGGTGGTACCCATGAAGAGGCCGAGGAACCAGCGGTTGAGCACGGTCCGGTTGATCGATTGCATGGCGGTGATGCCCGCTTCCGGGTGGATGCGCGCGAGCGCCTGCATCACGAAATTGGAAAAGGCGAAAAAGAGTCCGCCCATCAGCCCGCAGGCGACGGCGGTGAGCAAGGCCAGCAGGAAGGCCAGGTCGTCGATGAATGCCATGGTCGGCCCCTTGGAAATGGCGTGGATGTGTCAGGGTTCACGGGTGAGGTTCGATGCCGCCAGCCCAGGCCTGTCTGCCGGCCTGGCCACGAGCCGCGGGCCAATCGGCAAGCCCCGTGGTTCCCGCGTGCCCGCAAGCGCGATCGCCCGTTGGTCGCCCATCTTCCTGCCCTCCTCCGCCCCATGCATTCTGGACCAACCGGGGATTTCTGCCGCCCGGTCGCCGTTCGAACTACCGAGGACACAAGCATGGCCGATGAAAGTGAATACAGCCGGCTCCTGCACGAGGTCCGGCAGTCGCCGATCTTCCGTGGAGTACAGGCGGTGCAGTGGTTCGGGGTGGTGATGTTCCTGATGGCCGTGGGGCTTGCGGTGTTTTCCGAGATCACCGCCACCCACGGCGGCGTCACCCTGATCGTCGCGTTCGGCATCCTGGGGCTGCTGTCCCTGGTGTCGGCCCGATTCATCCTCAGCCTGTACCTGCTGAGTTACAGCAAGAAAGCGGGGAAAGGCCACGCCCGGAGCTGACCACTCATCCCGGCGCCTGAACGCGCGGCGCCCAAGGTCGGTCAAGTGTCAAACCAACGCGAGAGGATGCAGACCATGGACAACCAATGGCGGACCATGGACCCGGCATACGAGCCGAACGTCCACGGCTGGGAGCGGGCCGGCTCCATTGTCAGCGGCCTGCTGATGGCACGGCGCGGTTTCCGTCGGGGCGGCCTGTCGGGTATCTGGAACGTCGGGGTGGGCGCCGCCCTGCTGCTGCGCGGGCTGACCGGTCACTGCTACGTGAAGGAAGTGCTGCACGACCGCCGGGAAGCCTTGCACCACTTGCGTGACGACCTGGAACGCCTGCAACGCGCGGTGGACAAACTGGTGAAGGAGTCGGCGGTCAAGGCGCCACAGGCCTGAGCCAGCCTCACTCGCCAAACCCTGGTGCTCCCGCAGGACGGCGCCAGCGCCGGTTTGCGGGTAGCGGCCAGGGCATTCGACGATGGACTGCAGGTCGATCGATCCGGAATGTCCCTGCAGCGGTCCGCCCTGCAAAGGGTTTACCATTGCGCCCCCAATTCTCTTGCGGCGCATCCCATGACCGACCCCATCCGCTTGTCCAAACGTGTTATCGAACTGACCGGCTGCTCGCGCCGGGAGGCGGAGCTGTACATCGAAGGTGGCTGGGTCACGGTGGATGGCGAGGTGGTCGAGCAGCCGCAGTTCAAGGTGGAGGAGCAGGCCGTGGCCCTGCTGCCCGGCGCCACCCCGGCCCTCCTGGAGCCTATGACGCTGCTGCTGAACCAGCCGGCCGGCCTGGCACTGGAAGCCGCCCAGCGCCTGCTGTCGCCGCAAAGCCACTGGCCGGACGACCGCGCCGAAGTGCGCCTGCTCCGGGGCCACTTCGCCCGCCTGACCAGCACCCTGCCCTTGCAGCCGGGGGCCAGCGGCCTGCTGGTGCTCACCCAGGACTGGCGCGCCCTGCGCAAACTGAACGAGGACGCCGCCAAGCTGGAGCAGGAGTATGTGGTGGAAGTGACCGGCAGCCTCGTGGAGAACGGGCTGGAGCGCCTCAAGCGTGGTATCCGGGTCAGGAACCAGGAGCTGCCGCCGGTCAAGGCCAGCTGGCAGAACGAAACCCACCTGCGCTTTGCCCTGAAGAACCCGAAACCGGGCCTGATCGTGGCCTGCTGCGCCGCCGTTGGCCTGGAAGTGGTGGGCATGAAGCGCATCCGCATCGGCGGCGTCCCCATGGGCAAGGTGCCTGTCGGGCAGTGGCGCTACCTCGGCGAGCGCGAGAAGTTCTGAGCCCACACCCTCCAACGAGAGCGGGCCCACGGGGTCCGGACCTCAACCCCGGGGTCTTGAGTGCGTAGGATGGGTGGAGCAACGCGATACCCATCACCCACGCCGATGGGTATCGCTGAACTTCACCCATCCTACGAAAGCCTGGCCCACGAGGTCAGGCTGTCCACATGGCGATACCCGTCGACAGCAGTACCCCAGCCCGTCACACCTCGCCGTACAGCTTGTCGCTCACCAGCATGTGGCCCGGCGCGTGGGTGATGTAGAGCTCGGGCTCCGCCTCGGCCAGCACCGCCTGGGGGGTGACGCCGCAGGCCCAGAACAGCGGGATTTCATCCTCGGCCACCGGCACCGGGTCACCGTAGTCCGGGGTGGCGAGGTCGCGGATGCCGATCAGCGCGGGATCGCCGATATGCACCGGCGCGCCGTGGGTCATGGGGAAGCGCGCGGTGATCTCGATGGCGCGCACGGCGTCGGCGGCCTTCAGCGGACGCATGGAGACCACCGTCTTGCCCGCCAGGCGCCCGGCCGGATGGGTGTCGATGGCGGTGCGGTACATGGCGACGTTGCGGCCGAGCTCGATATGCCGCAGGTGGATGCCGGCATCCAGCAACGCCTGTTCGAAGGAGAAGGAGCAGCCGATGGCGAAGGCGACGAAGTCCGCCTCCCAGAGCTCGCCGATATCGGTCACTTCCTCGAAGTCCCGCCCCCGCCGATGGACACGGTAGCGCGGTACATCGCTGCGTACGTCCACATCCACCCCCAGTTTCTCGAAACAGGGCGAGCCGGGTTCGGTGACATCCAGCAGCGGACAGGAACGCGGGTTGAGCACGCAGAAGCGCAGGAACTCGTCCGCCCAGGACTTCTGCAGAATCACGATATTGGCCTGCAGGTGGCGCTGGCCGAGGCCGCTGGTGTGGCCGCTGTAGTCGCCACGGCGGATCAGCCTGCGCAGTTCGCGAGGGGAAAGTTGGGCAAGTTGCTTGAGGTCAGGCGTGCTCATCGGCCGGCTCCGGTTGTTGTTCTGGCGGCTATTCAGGGGCGCGCGGGTCCGGCCGTCCAACAAGAAATTTCCGGGACCGGGCATCGGGAAAATTGAATCACAGCGGACGCAGTCGCCCTTCGCCCTTTTTCAGCTCGGCCGGCACGAAATGCGCCTTGCCCACGTTCTCGGCGTAGTGCGCCACCACCGACTTGCTCACGTTCACCACCTGCTCCACCAGCTCCAGGCCGGTGCCGCCGCGCCAGGACATCACCAGCGGCAGGCTCGGCGGCATCGGGCCGATACGCAGGATGGTCAGTTCGCCCCGTTCCAGTTCCTGGCTCACCAGGGCCGGCGGCAAGGCGCCGATACCGAAACCGTCGCGCAGCAGGCGGGTCATGGCCGCCACCGAGTTCACGCAGCTCAGGCGCGGTGCCGCCACGCCATTGGCGTGCAGCAGGCTGAGCACATCCTGGTGCGGCCGAGAATGCTTGGAGAAGGTCACCACCCGCTCGCGGGCCAGCTCGGCCAGGGAGGCGTAGTCGCGGTGATAGATGGAGCCGGTGGAGACGATCCAGCACAGCGGATAGCTGCCCAGCTCGAGGTTGAGCACCGACTCATGGCGCAACGGATCGGTGCCGAAAATCAGGTCCAGGTAGCCCTTCTGCAATTGCTCGGAGAGGTTGCGCGCGGTATCGGCCATCAGCTCGATCTCCACCGCCGGGTACAGCTCGTTCACCTTGGACACCAGCGGGCTCAGCCAGGTGTGGATCACCGTATCCATGGCGCCGATGCGGATGCGCCCCTGGGTGGCGGCACTGGTATCGATCGCCTGCTTCAGGGCGTGCATGGTGTCCATCATCTGCTCGGCGTACTCCAGCACCTTGTGGCCTTCGGGCGTCAGGGTCACGCCGCGGGAATCGCGCACGAACAGCTTCACCCCCAGTTCGTCCTCCAGCACTGCGATGCGACTGGAGATGGACGCCTGGGTGCTGAAGAGCTTCTCGGCGGTCAGGCGAAAGCTTTTCAGGCGGGCTACCCAGACGAAGGTTTCAAGGAACTTCAGGTTCATGGCGGTTACCAGCACGCTAGGGGTCAAACACGGCAAAAGCGAAAAGATACCGTAGATTCAAGCACTTCCTGTGCCAGATGGCACCACGAACGACGAACGCGGCCCTGCGGCCGAGGAACAACTCCAGTCCTGGCGGCATGGGCCGGGTATTGGAATTTCTTATCCCCGGGGGCCGGTTTAATTAGTTGGACGGCCCCGCGACCCCGGCTCAAGAATCGGCCCATAGGCTGCGGGCGCCGACTTTGCAGCTGCCGAATGCTCATACAACGCCAAGAACAGCGATCGGAGTACCCCATGCAAAAACAAGCGACCCACGCGGGCGGCCTGGACCACGACCACGGCGGCCATTTCGGCTGGTACCGGGCCCTCAGCAAGCAGGAACGACGGACCTTCTGGAGCTGCAAGATAGGCTACGGCCTGGATGGCATGGACACCCAGATGCTCAGCTTCGTCATCCCCACGCTGATCGCCGTCTGGGGTATCAGCACAGGTGAAGCCGGCCTGATCCACACCCTCACCCTGCTCGCCTCCGCCGCTGGCGGCTGGGTGGCCGGCATCCTCTCCGACCGCATCGGCCGCGTGCTGACCCTGCAACTGACGGTACTCTGGTTCGCCTTCTTCACCTTCCTCTGCGGCCTCGCGCAGAACTACGAACAACTGCTGATCGCCCGCACCCTGATGGGCTTCGGCTTCGGCGGCGAGTGGACCGCCGGCGCGGTGCTCATCGGCGAAGTCATCAAGGCCAAGGATCGCGGCAAGGCCGTGGGGCTGGTGCAGTCCGGCTGGGCCATCGGCTGGGGCTTTACCGCCCTCCTCTACGCCGTGATGTTCAGCATCCTGGCACCGGAAGACGCCTGGCGCGCACTGTTCATGCTCGGCCTGCTGCCGGCGATCTTCGTGATCATCGTTCGCCGCCTGGTGAAGGAGCCGGAAATCTACAAGGAAGCGCAGAAGCACAACCAGGGCGCCGAGAAGGTCAACTTCTACGAAATCTTCGCACCCGGCATGCTCAGCATCACCCTGCGCGCCTCGCTGCTGACCACCGGCGCCCTGGGCGGCTACTACGCCATCACGTCCTGGCTGCCGACCTTCCTCAAGGCAGAACGCGGCCTGACCGTACTCGGTACCGGCGGCTACCTGGCGATGGTGATCCTCGGTTCCTACGTGGGCTACGTGATCAGCGCCTTCCTCACCGACCTGATCGGCCGCAAGAAGAACTTCATCCTCTTCGCCGTCGGCTCCTTCATCGTGGTGCTGCTCTACACCCAACTGCCGGTCAGCAACGGCGCCATGCTCTGGCTGGGCTTCCCCCTGGGCTTCTTCGCCTCGGGCATCTTCAGCGGCATGGGCTCCTTCCTCACCGAACTGTTCCCCACCCGTATCCGCGGTTCGGGCCAGGGCTTCTGCTACAACATCGGCCGCGCCGTCGCTGCCTTCTTCCCGATGCTGATCGGCATCCTCAGCCAGCACGTTTCGCTGGGCGCGGGCATCGGTGGTTTCGCCGCGGTGTCCTACGGGGTGGTCATCCTCGCCGCCCTCAGCCTGCCGGAAACCCGCGGCAAGCAACTCGAAATCTGACCCCTCTCAGCTGCACCCACCCGCTGCCGTGCCATTGGCCGGCAGCCGGGCACCCCATTACCTGAAGGACTGACCATGAGCAGACTGCTTCTGAACTGCGATATCGGCGAAAGCTTCGGCGCCTGGAAGATGGGCCTGGACGCCGAGGTGATGCCGCTGATCGACTGCGCCAACATCGCCTGCGGATTCCACGCCGGCGATCCCGGCACCATGCGCCGCACCATCGCCCTGGCGGTGCAGCACCGGGTGAGCATCGGCGCCCACCCCGGCTACCCGGACCTGGTGGGCTTCGGCCGCCGCTCCCTGGCCTGCACCCCGGCCGAGGTGGAAGACCTGATGCTCTACCAGATCGGTGCCCTCGACGGCCTCTGCCGCGCCCAGGGCGCCCGGGTCAGCTACGTGAAGCCCCATGGCGCGCTGTACCAGGACATGATGCGCGACCCGGCCGTCCTCGCCGCGGTGATGCGTGCCGTGGCGGCCTACGATGGGCAACTGCCGCTGATGCTGATGAGCACCCGCGACAACGGCGCCGCCCAGGCCATCGGCGACGAATACGGGGTGACCCTCTGGTTCGAGGCCTTTGCCGATCGCGCCTACGATGGCGCGGGTTACCTGGTGTCCCGCAGCCTGCCCGGCGCGGTGCACCACGACCCGGAATTGGTGGTGGCCCAGGCCATCGCCCTCGCCCGCGGGGAATCCCTGCGGGCCAGCGACGGCAGCGAGCTGCCGCTGAAGGCCCACACCCTTTGCGTACATGGCGACAACCCGGGGTCGGTGGCCGCGGTCAAACGCATACGTGAAGCACTGGAGGCCCAATGAGCACCCCGCAGCTGCGCATCGAAGTGGCGGCCATCGACAGCTTCATCCTGCGGCTGTTCGATCGCATCGACGAAGCCAACATGCCCTGGATGCTGGCCGCGGGCACGCGGTTGCGCGAGGCCTTCGGCACCGCCCTGGTGGACCTGGTGCCCTCCTATACGACCCTGCTGCTGCACTACGACCTCCAGCAGCTTGACCCGCGCCAGGCCCGCGAGCTGATCGCCGGCGCGCTCACCGGTCTCAGCCCGGAAACCCGCGCCACTGGCCGCGCCCACGTCATCCCCACCTGGTACGACCCGCGCGTGGGGCCGGACCTGGAGCCCCTGGCACAGCGCAAGCAGATCAGCGTGGCCGAACTGGTCCAACGCCACAGCCAGCGCGAATACCAGGTGTTCGCCCTGGGCTTCACTCCCGGTTTCGCCTTCATGGGCCTGGTGGAGGAAGCCCTGGCCGCCCCGCGCCTGACCACACCGCGTAAACGCATCGCCCCTGGCAGCGTCGGTATCGCCGAGCGGCAGACGGCGGTCTACCCGGTGGAGAGCCCCGGCGGCTGGAACATTCTCGGGCGCACCCCGGTACGTCTGTTCGACCTCGGCCTGCCCGGCTACAGCCTCCTGCAGGCCGGTGACCGGGTGCGCTTCGAGCCCATCGACCATGCCGAATTCATTCGCCTGGGTGGCGACGACACACCGCTGGAGCCTTGCAAATGAGCCTTGTCATTGACAGCAGCACCCCCTTCATCCTGCTCCAGGACAAGGGCCGCTTCGGTTGCCGCCACCTGGGCGTGACCCAGGGTGGCGCACTGGACTGGGTGTCCATGGGCTGGGCCAACTGGCTGCTGGGCAACCCGCTGGATGCGGCGGTGGTGGAAGTCGGCCTGGGCGCCTTCAGCCTTACCTGCGAGCGCGACGGCGCCTTGGCCATCGCCGGCGCCGACCTGGGCGCCACCCTCGACGGCCAGCCGCTGCCGGCCTGGGGCGCCTTCAAAGTGCGCAGCGGCCAGCACCTGGCCTTCGCCCACCCGCGCCAGGGCGCCCGCGCCTACCTCGCGGCGCCGGGTGGTTTCCTCGGCGAACGCCAGCTCGGCAGCCTGTCCTCGGTGGCCCGGGAAGAACTGGGCGGCCTGCATGCCGACGGCAAGGCCCTGGCCGCCGGCGACCGGCTACGCTGGCAAGGCGAAGTCCGGCAGCTGCGGGACATGCCGCGCAAGTGGCTACCCGACCTCAGCGGCGATGCCCGACTGGAGCTGATCCTCGGCGCCCAGGCCGGCGACTTTTCCGGCCAGAGCCTGTTCGATGCCTTCAACAGCCAGTGGGCGGTGGACACCCGCGCCGACCGCATGGGCGTGCGCCTGCTCGGGCCTGCGTTGGCCTGCAAACGCCAGTCGATGATTTCCGAAGGCATCGCCCTGGGCGCTGTGCAGGTCCCGCCGGACGGCCAGCCCATCGTGCTGCTCAACGACCGCCAGACCATCGGCGGCTACCCCCGCCTCGGTGCCCTGACCCCGCTGGCCGTGGCCCGCCTGGCCCAATGCCTGCCCGGCGCCCCCCTGCGATTCGTGCCAACCGTGCAGGAAGCGGCCCATGAGGCCCACAGGAAAGCACTGGCGGGATGGTGGGGCTGATGAGCTCGTTGTAGGGGCGAATTCATTCGCCAAGCAGACCGCAGGTCTGCCAGTGGAATCCCCCGGGCAACTGCGTTGCCCTTGGCGAATGAATTCGCCCCTACCCGGAAAACGCCTCCGGGAACTCCTCCCGCAACGCCCCGGAAATCCACTCGAGGAACCACTCCACATCCGCCGTCACCCGTCCCGGTGGGGTCAGCAGCTGGTAGCTTTCCAGGGGCACGTCCACATCCACGGCCTTGACCAGCGAACCGTCCTCCAGCTCCTTGCGCACCAGCACCTCATTGGCCAGGGCGATGCCACGGCCGCTTTCGGCCAGTGACAGCACGTAGTCGTTGCTCACGTAGAGCACGTCGGGGTTGACCTGCACCTCGACGCCGACGCTGGAGAACCAGAGGTTCCACCACTCGCTGTCGTAGTGGATGAGCTGGTGTCGGGCGAGGTCCTCTACCCGTTCGATGGGACCGACGCGGGCCAGGTATTCCGGCGAGCAAACCGGAAAGACCCGGGGCCGCATCAGGGTGGCGAGGGCTCCGCCGTACTGCCCGGGCATGCCGTAGACGATGCCCAGGTCGGCGCTGCGCCCGTCCACCTCGGTGAAGGTGGAATTGGGTTCGATCAGCAGCTTCAACCCCGGTCGCATGCGGCTCACCGCCTCCAGCCTGGGCGTAAGCCAGCGCTTGGCGAAAGCCGGTACCGCGAAAATCTTCAGCCAGCGCACTTCTCCCTGGCGGGCCACCTCGTCGCCAGCGTCGGCGATTTCCGTAAGGGCGGCACTGATCCGCGCGTAGTAGGCGCGCCCCGCCGGCGTGAGCTCGACGCCACGCGGGGTACGGTCGAACAGTTGCACCCCCAGCCAATCCTCCAGCAGCTTCACGTGGCGGCCAATGGCCGGCTGGGTGACGTGCAGGGCCCTGGAGGCCGCGACATAGCTGCCCAACTGGGCGGCCGCCTCGAAGGCGCGCACGGCATTGAGCGGTGGCAAACGGCGAATGGACATGGAAGGCGCTGACCTTTCTGGCTGTTAGTTTTCTTAATACCACATGTAAGAAAATTGAGCTTTATAGCCTGCAGCCCCTGCCAGATGATCGGTCCCGAGGCGCCAATAACAACAACCTCCCGATCCACTCCCTGTTACGCCCGGCCACCGCCGGGACTGCCTAGAACAACAATCGAAAAGCCCGTGGACCCGGGCCCGGCCGCCAGCCTGCGCGGCCAGCCGACCACGGGGAACAGGAGACGCAGTGATGAATGCGGTGCATGTTCCGTTGCCCACGGCAGCGGTGTCGGTTCGCTCGGTCCGCAAGGTCTATGGTGATCCGCAGAACGGGCCGGTGGCCCTGAAGAACGTCGACCTGGATATCCGCGACAACGAGTTCTTCACCCTCCTCGGCCCTTCCGGCTGCGGCAAGACCACCCTGCTGCGGATGATCGCCGGCTTCGAGTTCCCCAGCGCCGGGGAAATCCTCCTCTACGGCGAGAACATCGCCGACCTGCCGCCCTTCAAGCGCCCGGTCAACACCGTGTTCCAGCACTACGCGCTGTTTCCCCACATGACCATCGCGGAAAACCTCGCCTTCGGCCTGGAATCCCACCCGATGGGCAAGCGCATGAGCCGCACCGAGGTGGCCGAGCGGGTGCGCGAGATGCTGGCGATGGTGCAGATGGAGCGCTTCGCCGAACGTCGCCCGAGCCAGCTCTCCGGCGGCCAGCAGCAGCGCGTGGCCCTGGCCCGCGCCCTGGCGCCGCACCCCAAGGTCCTGCTGCTGGACGAGCCCCTCTCCGCGCTGGACCTCAAGCTGCGCCAGGCCATGCGCGAGGAGCTGAAAAGCATCCAGGCGCGTACCGGCATCACCTTCATCTTCGTCACCCATGACCAGGAAGAAGCCCTGGCCATGTCCGACCGCATCGCCGTGCTTTCCGAAGGCCAGGTGCAGCAGGTGGGCCGGCCGGACGAGATCTACGAGCGGCCGCGCAATCGCTTCGTCGCCGACTTCATCGGCGAGACCAATTTCATCGAGGCGCGCCTGTTGCAGGAAGAAGGCGGCCAGGCGATCTACCAGGGCCCCGGCGGCAAGCCATTCCGCGCCGCCGCGCGGGAAGGCGTGAAGCCGGGCCAGGACGTCTGCCTGTCGATTCGTCCGGAGCGCCTGCACCTGGTGGAGGCGGCCCAGAGCGGCGCCATCCCCTGCCGCGTCGACAACCAGGTCTACCTCGGCACCGACCTGCACTACCACGTCAGCCTCGGCGACGGCAGCCGCCTCACCGTGCGCACGCCCAACCGTGCCGGCCAGCGCTTCCGCGCCGGCGAGGCCGCCGCCCTGCTGCTGGATCCGGACAGCGCCAGCGTGCTGCTGGATTGACCCCGACGAGGCCATCGCCATGAATCCGACAACCCTTGTGCCCGGCGCCCGCCTGGCGCGCCGCCAGGCCATGCAGAGCTTCCTCGGCGTCTCACCCGCCCTGGCCGCCATCGGCCTGTTCCTGATCCTGCCGATCCTGATCGTGGTCGCCTACTCGCTGATGGAAGCCAATCCCTACGGCGGGGTGAATCGCGTCTTCAGCACTGAGTCCTATCTGTCGCTGCTGTTCGAGCGCCAGCTGGACGACAGCCTGGCCTTCGCCGACTCCTACCTGGTGATCGCCCTGCGCTCCGTGGGCATCGCCGCCGCCACCACGCTCATCACCCTGCTGGTGGGCTTTCCGGTGGCGGTGTGGCTGGCCATGCAGCCGGCCCATCGCCGCGGGCTGCTGATCTTCCTGATCACCGTGCCCTTCTGGGCCAACCTGTTGATCCGCACCTACGCCTGGATCCTCCTGCTGCGCGGCAGCGGCGTGGTCAACGGCGGCCTGATGGGCCTCGGCCTGATCGACCAGCCGTTGCAGCTGCTCTACACCGACGGCGCGGTGCTGCTGGGGCTGGTCTACACCTACGCGCCCTTCGTGGTGCTGCCCATCTACGCCTGCCTGGAGAAGATGGACATGCGCCTGCTGGAAGCCGCCCAGGACCTCTACGCCGGCCGCTGGCGCACCCTGCGCAAGGTGGTGCTGCCCATCGCCCGGCCGGGCATCCTCGCCGGCGCCATCCTCACCTTCGTGCCTTGCCTCGGCGCCATGATCGCCCCGGAACTGCTCGGCGGCGGGACCAGGATGATGCTCGGCAACCTGATCTTCCGGCAGTTCAGCGATGCCCGTAACTGGCCCTTCGGTGCCGCCCTGTCGCTGGTGCTGATGGCCGCGGTGATGCTGGTACTGACCCTTTATGCGCTGCGCGCCGAGCGCCAGCGCCAGCGCCAAGCGCGCGGAGGTGTGTGATGGTGCGCCTGTTCGGCAAGGCCCGCCTGGGCGTGCAGGATTTCCCCGGTTTCGGTGGATTCAGTTTCCTGTTCTATCTCTACCTCTACGCGCCGATCCTGGTGCTGGTGGTGCTGTCGTTCAACGCCAACCAGTCGGCCACCATCTGGACCGGCTTCAGCCTCGACTGGTACCGCGCCGCCTTCGCCAACCAGGCGTTGCGCCAGGCAGCCGGCAACAGCCTGCTGATCGCCGTGTGCGCGAGCCTCGCGGCCACCGCCATCGCCACCCTGGCGGCCCTGGGCACCTCGCGGGGCGCGAAGTTCAAGGGCATGCGCCTGTCCATCGGCGCGATCATGCTGCCCCTGGTGCTGCCGGAGATCGTGGTCGGCGTCGCCACCCTGGCGCTGTTCTCCACCCTCGGCCTGTCGCTGGGCTACGGCAACCTGATCATCGCCCACACGGTGTTCTGCATTCCCTTCGCCTACCTGCCGATCCGCGCCCGCCTGGACGATATGGACCTGTCCCTGGAGCAGGCCGCCGCCGACCTCTATGCCGGCCAGTGGCGCACCTTCCGCAAGGTGACCCTGCCGCTGCTGATGCCGGGAATCGTCTCCGGGCTGATGCTGGCCTTCATCGTCTCGCTGGATAACTTCGTGATCTCGATGATGGTCTCCCAGGCCGGCACCACCACCCTGCCGATCTTCATCTTCGGCCTGCTGCGGATGGGCGTGACGCCCGACGTGAACGCCGTTTCCACCTTGATCCTCGGGGTCTCCGTGCTGTTCGTGACCCTGTCCTACCTGCTCGGCAAGAAAAAACACTAATCGGAGAGCCAACCCATGAACGCAGTGATGAAAACCCTGGGCGCCGGCCTGGCGCTGAGCCTCAGCCTGTCCGCCCAAGCCGATGGCCAACTGAACGTGGTGAGCTGGAGCGGTTATTTCTCGCCGCAGATCCTGGAGAAGTTCCAGAAGGAAACCGGCATCAAGGTCACGGTGGATTCCTACGATTCCAACGAGACCCTGCTGGCCAAGCTCAAGCAGGGCGGCACCGGCTATGACCTGGCCATTCCCTCCCACCAGTTCGTCCCGATCCTGGTGCAGGAGCAGCTGCTGGAGCGCTTCGACCCCGTGCAGCAGCCCTACTACGCCAGCATCGTCGACAACCTGAAGAAGCCCAGCTGGGACCCGGAGGGCGCCTACTCGGTGCCCTTCATCTGGGGCACCACCAGCGTCGTGGTGGACACCGCCACCTGGAAAGGCCCGACCGACAGCCTGGCGCTGCTGTTCCAGCCACCGGCGGAGCTGCAGGGCAAGATCAACATGTTCGACTCGGCCAGCGAGGTGATAGACGCCGCCAGCGTCTACCTCGACATCCCGCTGTGCAGCGAGGACCCCAAGCAGATGCAGCAGGTGCTGAACCTGCTCAAGGCGCAGAAGCCCTTCGTCAAGACTTACAGCTCCAAGGCCGGCTCCATTCGCGAGAACCTGGCCTCCGGGGAGATCGACATGTCGCTGTTCTGGGGCGGCTCCTCCATGCGCGCCCGGGAAATGAAACCGAGCCTGCGCTACCTCTATCCGAAGGAAGGGGTGATGGCCTGGGTGGACAACCTGGTGATCCCCAAGGGCGCGCGCAACCCGGATAACGCCAAGCGCTTCATCGCCTTCCTGAGCCAGCCGGAGAACGCCGCGCTGACCCAGAACTTCCTCAAGCACCAGAGTCCGGTCAAGGGCGTGGAGCCCTACCTGGACGCCAGCCTGAAGGACGCCCCGGAGCTGCACATCCCCGAAGGCACCAAGGTGCTGTTCAGCAAGACCTGCGGCGAAGGCGCCATCCGCCTGGCCGACCGGGTCTGGACCAACCTGATGCGCTGAGGCGCCCGGCCCCGCCCATGTGGGCGGGGCATTCCGCAACCCGCCGTTTGCCCAAGGCAGAACCATGAGCAGTCAAAAAGAATCCATCAGTGAGCTGGTGCAGCTGCCGGCCCACCAGCTTTCCCTGCACATCCGTCAGCGCCAGGTGTCCTGCCGCGAGGTGATGCAGGACTACCTGGCCCATATCGAGCGCTTCAACCCCAGGGTCAACGCCCTGATCAGCCTGCAGCCCGCCGAGCTCTTGTTGGCCGAGGCCGACCAGCGCGACGCCGAGCTGGCCCGTGGCGAGTACCGGGGCTGGATGCACGGCCTGCCCCATGCAGTGAAGGACCTGTCCCTGACCCGCGGCATCCGTACCACCCTGGGCTCGCCGCTGTACAAGGACCACGTGCCCGAGCGCGACGGCATCATGGTCGAGCGCCTCAAGGCCGCCGGCGCCATCATCATCGGCAAGAGCAACACCCCGGAATTCGGCCTCGGCTCGCAGACCTACAACCCGCTGTTCGGCGCCACTGGTTGCGCCTACGACCCGAGCCGCACCGCTGGCGGCAGCAGCGGCGGTGCGGCGGCGGCCCTGGCCATGCGCCTGGTACCGGTGGCCGATGGCAGCGACATGATGGGCTCGCTGCGCAACCCGGCGGCCTTCAACAACATCATCGGCTTTCGCCCCTCCCAGGGCCGGGTGCCCTTCGACGATGCCGCCGACCTGTTCTTCGACCAACTCGGCTACGAAGGCCCCATGGGCCGCAACACCCGCGACGTCGCCCTGCTGCTGTCGGTGCAGGCCGGCGGCGATGCGCGCGCGCCGCTGTCCATCGCCGAAGGCGGACAGGACTTCGCGGGCACCCTGCAGCGGGACTTCAAGGGCGCCCGCCTCGGCTGGCTGGGGGACTTCGACGGTTACCTGTCCATGGAGCACGGCGTGCTGGAGCTCTGCCGCGCCGCCTTCAAGGACTTCGAGGCCCTGGGCTGCGCGATCGAGGAAAGCCGCCCGGACTATTCCATGGCCAGGCTCTGGGACACCTGGCGAACTCTGCGCCATTGGCAGGTGGCCAGCTCCCTCGGCAGCCACTACGGCGACCCGGCCAGACGTGAGCAGCTCAAGCCCGAAGCCATCTGGGAAGTGGAGAACGGCCTGCAGCTTTCCGCCATGGACGTCTCCCGCGCCTCCGCCGCACGCACCGACTGGTACCGCGCCATCCGCCAGCTGTTCGAACGCTATGACTACCTGCTGCTGCCCAGTGCCCAGGTCTTCCCCTTCGACAAGACCCAGCACTGGCCAAAAGAGATCGCAGGTCGGGCCATGGACACCTACCACCGCTGGATGGAGGTGGTGATCCCCGGCACCCTCTCCGGCTGTCCGGTGGCCAATGTGCCGGTAGGCTTCGACAGCCGCGGCCTGCCCATGGGGCTGCAGATCATCGGTCCGCACCAGGCGGACCTGGCCGTGCTGCAATTGGCCCACGCCTATGAACAGGCCAGCGGCTGGACCCGGCATGTGCCGGGGTGCCTGGTGATGTGATCAATGTAGGGGCGAATTCATTCGCCAAGGGATGCGCAGCGTCCCCCTGCGGGCTCGAAGGGCAGACCTTCGGCCTGCTTGGCGAATGAATTCGCCCCTACAAGGGCAACGGAGTTCAAACCCTACAACTGCACCCGCGCCGACTGTCCCTGCGCGGAACGGCTTTCCTGCTGCGGCCGCTGCCCGGACGCCGCCGTGCGCTCCGCAGGATTGGCGCTCAAGCGCTGGAACTCGAACACCGGTGTTTTGGCTGGCCGGCTGGGCATCGCGGTGGTACCCGGGCCCCGACCCGAGTACTGGCCGTAGACACCCAGCATGAACATGCCGATCACCATGAAGATGGCGACACGCTCGACCGACTTGGGACTCTTGCCGGCGGGCTGCTGCAGGACCTGCAGCCGCGGCTGACTGGCTACCCGTTTCATCAGTCGTCCAACACTCTGTCCATGAGTTCCAGCCCCAGGCGCTGGGTGCTGTATTCGTCCTGCAGCGCTTGCTCGCTGATGCCGGCCACCTTGGTACGGGGAATGGCAAGGTGCTGGTTGCGAAGGGTGATGGAGCAACTGCCATCGGCCTCCCACAAGCACTCGAACTGGAAGGTGACGCTCATCTTGTTCAAGGTGTCCTCAACCTGGCGAAGCATCAAATTATTCATTCTCAGTCCTCTCACCAATCGAGTAGCCGGACTGAAAAACCTAGCAGGGAAACTCGCCACGTAAATGTCATCGGGCGGCTATTCATCGGAAAGCTTCCTCCCGACAGATGACACCCCCGTTGCAGAAGCCTTGCTGACCAACGGTCCTTGAAACCTCGGCCAACGGGTACGTCACTTGCCTGTAGGCTCAATCGAGGCGGACCGTATGCCCAACGCCCCACTCGCCCCCAGCTTCGGAGTCGAAGAGACCTATTTCCTGGTAGACAAGCGCAGCCGGGACCTGCCTCCGCAACTGCCCGAGGGGTTCCTGCAGGTGGCCCGATCCACCTTCAAGGACAGTTTCAGCCAGGAGATGTTCCAGAGCCTGGTGCGCCTGGAGATGGTGCAACCCAACCTTCAGGAACTGGCGGAAGTCCGCGCCAGCCTGCTGGAGCGGCGCACCCGTCTGGCGGCCATAGCCGCGGAATTCCAACTGGCGCCCCTCTGTGTCGGCACCCACCCCTTCGCCAACTGGCATATCCAGGTGCCATCAGCGGAGCCGTACTATCAGCCGTTCTTCGAAGACCAGCGGATGATTGCCCATCGCAGCCTGATCTGTGGCATGCGCATCCATGTGGTCGTGCCTGCCGGGATCGACCGGGTCCGGGTGATGAACCGGGTGCTCGGCTGGCTCCCGTTGCTGCTCGCCCTGAGCGCCTCCTCGCCGTTGTGGAATGGGCGGCCGACCGGGCTGATGAGCTATCGCCAGGCGGTCTGCGCGGAGTGGCCGCACAAGGGCATTCCCGAGCACTTCCCCGACGAGCCGGCGTACGCCGCCTACCTGCAGTGGCTGATGGCCTCCGGAGCGATTCGCCGCGAAGGCGACCTCGGCTGGCATATCCGGCCATCCTCGCGCTTTCCCACCCTGGAGCTGATGGCGGCGGACGCCTGTCCATCGGTGGAGGATGCCCTGTGTGTGGTCGCCCTGTTCCGCGCCCTGGTGGCCTGGGCCATCGAGCAGGACGACGCCCCGCCGGACTCCCTGGTGCAACGCCTGGTGTTGAAGGAGAACTACTGGCGGGCGATGCGCTTCGGCATCCATGGCACGTATCTGGACACCTCGGGCGAGGCCAACCTCTCGGCGGGTGCCTGGCTCGCCCGGGCCCATGCCTGCTTCGGTGAGCGTGCCGAGGCCGAAGGCGATGGCCAGGGGTTCGTCCGCGGCCGGCATGTCCTGCGCTATGGCAGCAGCGCCGACCGGCAGTTGCTCCGCTATCGGGAATCCCTGCAAGCCGGCCTGCCACGCCAGCAGGCGCTGGTGGCGGTGGTGGATGAGCTGATCGCGGAGACCTGCGGTGGTTAGCCCACGGGGCTTAGCTTGATCACGCAGGAAATGCTCTGGGTACGGCCATCCCAGATATAGCGGAAGTGTTGTCCCTGCACCGGCAGGGTCACCGCTGGCGGACGGAAGGCCGCCACGCATTCATGCCCCGGCAACCGCACGCTGTTGTACAGCAGGCCCCATTTGCCGGCATTGCGATGCAGCCCGGCGAAGGCCTGGCTGCTGCCGTAGGTGGTGGGGTCCGGGTCATGCAGATCGACGCGGTCGCGCACATCGAGCATCGGGTTCACCACCTTGTTGACGTAGGAGCGCATGGTGATTTCGATGCTCCCCTCCTGGGTGGCGCGCCAGAACCGCTCCTGGTGATAGCGGGTTTCGGCGATGGCGGCATCGATGGAGCTGGCGCAGTAATAGACGCCGAAGGAACCGTCGGAAAAGCGGCTGGTACGGCCGATATGGGTGAACACCGCCATCACTACGGTGGAGCCCGCGCCGCTGACACGATCCTCGGGGGCGACGCGACTGATCTCACCCACCTGGTCTCGCAAGCGGTCGTTGGTCATGGCCTCGATGGCGTAGGCGAATTCGAGGTCGTCGGGGTCGAGGGTATCCTCGAACACGGAAATCGGCGGGAAGGCACTGTTGACCAGGCGATAGGCCCTGGTCCACTGCGGAATCCGTTCCACCAGGAGCTCCTGGGTCATCAGCCACGCACTCCATCGAGGTAACGGCGGACATCGGCCACGTCGACTACCTGGCCGCCAAGCATGTAATCCAGCGCACTGCGGCCATTGAACGGTGCGGCGCTGTTGGGTTTGTGGACCCATTCGTAGGCGCGCTCCTCGTGATTGCTGAAGAGGATGCGCAGGGACTTGTGAATGCCCATCAGGTAGGAGATGCGTTCCAGGGTGTCGTGAGGCAGACGCACGCTGGGCAGCTTCCTGTAGCTGAAGTAGGTGGTATTGCCGATGGAGCCCAGCAGGGTGCGCTGCTGCTCCTTGGTGCAACCCCACTTTTCCATCAGGTTGAAGAAGAACTTCAGCGCCACTCGGCCGGCTTCGCCGCTCTGGAGGTCCGGACTGGCATGGCTGGCGGGAATGCTCATGACGTCTCCTGGGTGAATGCTTTGATTTCGAGTCTACTACTGATCCGAATTATTTCAACTTATTTATTCGGATACGAAGAAACCACCTCCCTCCTTCCGGCCTGCGCGGGGGATCAATGGAAAAAAACGCCAAAGTAGCGGAGCGCTTTCGACCTAGGCCCCGGCGTCGGCGCTGGCTAGAGTGCCGGGCAAGCCACCCGCGAGAGCCATCGCCATGCTCGACGCCATCACCGCCCGCCGCTCCCGCTACCTGGAAAACCGCCACCTGGCGCTGGCCCTGTTCGCCGAGCAGGGCTACGGACAGGTCAGCATGCGCGACCTCGCGGCCCAGCTGGGGATCAAGGCCGGGTCCATCTACCACCATGTGGAAAGCAAGGAAGCGCTGCTCTTCGAGTTCATCGAGGAGCTGTACGAACAGTTGCTGGACAACGCCGCCTTGGCCGCACGCCGTCACCGCGATCCGGCCACGCGCCTGGCCGCACTGATCGAGGCGCACCTGGCCCTGCACGAATCCATGGGCCTGCAATTCCGTCTGGCCGAGCTGGAGGCCCGCTGCCTCTCCGGTGAACGCCTGGAGCAGGCCCGGGCGCTGCGCCAGGCCTACGAAGAAGCCTTGCTGCAGCCCCTGGCCCAACTGGCCGGCCAGCCCCTGGACGCCGCCGGACGCGGCGCGGTGGCCAGCATCGTTTCCCTGCTCAACCAGCTACCGGCCTGGCTGGACGCCAGCGGATTGCCACGCGGGCAAGGGCAGGAACTGATGAAACGGATGATCTTCGGGACGGTACACGGGGCGCTGCGCCTGCCCTGAACTGCGACATGGCTGCCTCGATCCGTCGTCGATATGGGGTTTTCGCCTCACAACGGGCCATTTTCCCTCCCATCGCCTAACGTTTTATCTAGCAGCATGGGAGAAAGCCCGATGTACCAGCCCATCAACGCAGTAGTGATCATGGGGGTTGCCGGCAGCGGCAAGTCCGCCGTGGCGCGGGCGCTGGAGGTGCGCTCCGGGGCGAGGCTGATCGAGGGTGATGCCTTCCACCCCGACCGCAACATCCAGAAGATGAGCACCGGCCAGCCCCTTACCGACAAGGACCGTGCCAGCTGGCTGCGTGCCTTGGAGAAACGACTGCAGCAGGCCCACGCCGCCGGCGAACATCCGATACTCACCTGCTCGGCCCTCAAGCGCAGCTATCGCGAGGGTTTGCGCCACGCCATTCCAGCGCTGGGTTTCGCCTACCTCGAACTCGCCCCTGAAGCCGCTCGCGAACGAATGGCCAGGCGCCGGGGGCATTTCATGCCGGTAAGCCTGCTGGACAGCCAGTTCGCCGACCTGGAGCCGCCGGTGGACGAACCCCTGACGCTGGTCCTCGACGCCACCGAGTCGGTCGAGGCCCTGGCCAAGGCCATCCACCAGTGGTGGCAGCAGCACGCGCCGGCCTGAGCTCTTGTGGGAGCGATTTCAATCGCGAATGAATTGGCTCCACAGGCCCTGTGCCGTCAGCCGTGTAGATACCGTCTTGCCCCTTAGTGGGCAAGGGCCAGTTTCGGATCGAATGGCCGACCCGATTTCAGCACGCCATAGGCGATGTGCAGCAGCTTGCGCATCGCCGCGCAAACGATCTGCT
>NZ_JBHZGN010000037.1:0-42481 GCF_049334135.1 Metapseudomonas cellulosilytica
GTTTGCGCGGCGATGCGCAAGCTGCTGCACATCGCCTATGGCGTGCTGAAATCGGGTCGGCCATTCGATCCGAAACTGGCCCTTGCCCACTAAGGGGCAAGACGGTATCTACAAGGCTGGTGCACCGCGCGGTCGCCACGTCAGCCGTGTAGGGTGGATAGCGCTTTTCTATCCACCAGCGAGGTAGTGCAGGACACCGATGGCAGACATCCCGAAAGGGATTTTCACCCTACGCCCGTCTATTCAACGCCAGCCCTTCAGCGATTCCTCGGCCACCGGGTTCAGCGGCTGCGCCATCAGGCCGGTGGGCGACAGGTTCACCGAGTAGACCGCGCCGTCGGCCATGGGCAGGTAAGTCACCCGCTGCGCTTCAGGCGCGAAGAGGAAGAAGTCACGCTGGGCCAGCCGCAGCCAGCGCCACAGGTCAACGCCATAGGGGCTGCTGGCCAGTTGCGCGCGGGGATGTTGCGCCAGGGCCTGCTGCTCGATGGCCAGGTAGCGCCCCGAAATACGCTCCAGGCGGTAGCCGGGCGCCAGGCCGAGCAGTTCGCCCAGGCCTTTCCACTTGAACAGGCGCGCGTCCAGTTGCCAGAGATCGCCGTCCAGCAGCACCTCGCGCTCGCTGCCGCCTTCCAGCAGGGTCACCTGGTAGTTCTGCGGGCCGAGGGCCTTGAAGTTCAGGGTCACCAGCGGCTTGTCCTGCGGCAATTCGCTGTAGCTCCAGAGATCGCGAGCCACCAGCGCCACCAGCAGCGCAAGGGCCAGGAAGGCCAGGCCGCAGGTGCCGCGCAGCCAGCCAAGGAACCAGCTGCGGTTGAAAAGGACGCGCCCCGCCACCACCGCCACCAGCAATGCCAGCAGGGCGGTCGCCCAGGCCAGGCCGTCATACTGCATGGAGCCCATTCCTTATGCGTGAAAATGCCGGCATTATGCGCAACTCCCCAAGCCGCGGCCACAAGCCACGCGGCAGTTGTAGACACGGACCTCGTTTTCCATGCCATTCCCCTTCGAGCTGGCGGTCGATCCCGCCACCTTGGCGATTCTCGCCTTTGTTGCCTTTCTTGCCGGATTCATCGACGCCATCGCCGGCGGTGGCGGCCTGCTGACCATTCCCGCCCTGCTCACCGCCGGCCTGCCACCACACCTGGTGCTGGGTACCAACAAGCTCTGCGCCACCTTTGGTTCGGGCACCGCCGCCTACACCTTTTACCGGCGCAAGCTGTTCGACCCGTCGAAATGGCGCAATGCGCTGATCGCCACCGCCATCGGCGCGGCCCTGGGCGCGGTGATCGCCCACTGGCTGCCCGCGGCCTGGCTCAACCAGATGTTGCCGGCGGTGGTCTTCGGTTGCGGCCTGTACCTGCTGTTCGGCAAGACGCCGGATGTCGCGCACAGCCATGACGCGCCCATCTCCCGCGGTCGCCAGTGGCCCCAGGGCCTGGGGCTCGGCTTCTACGATGGCGTCGCCGGGCCCGGCACCGGCGCCTTCTGGACCGTCAGCAGCCTGCTGCTCTACCCCCTGGACCTGGTACGCGCCAGTGGCGTCGCCCGCAGCATGAATTTCGTCAGCAATGCCATGGCCCTGGCGGTGTTCATCGTGGGCGGCCAGGTGGCCTGGGCACTGGGCCTCAGCATGGGGCTGGCGCTGATGGCCGGCGCCTTCCTCGGTGCACGCACGGCCATCAAGGGCGGCGCCAAGTTCATCCGCCCGGTGTTCATCCTGGTGGTACTGGCGCTGACCGCGCGCCTAGCCTGGCAGCACTGGTTCGGCTAGGCCGAGACGCCTCGCCACATAGAGGTCGATGAGGTAGCGGGCGATGGAGCGCTGGGCCGGTAGCGGCGGCAGCGCATCCACGGAGAACCAGCGGGCATCTTCGATCTCGCCCGGCTGCGGGACGATCTCGCCACCGCGGTATTCGGCATGGAAGCCGAGCATCAGCGAGTGCGGGAAGGGCCAATTCTGGCTGGCGATGTACTGGATGTTGCCGATCTCCACACCCACCTCTTCCCGCACTTCGCGGGCCACGCAGGCCTCCACCGACTCACCCGGCTCGACGAAGCCGGCCAGGGTGCTGTAGACACCGCTGACGAAGCGCGGCGAGCGCGCCAGCAGCAGCTCGTCGCCGCGGCTGACCAGGACGATCATGCTCGGCGATAGCCGTGGGTAGTGGTGGACTTCGCAACTCGGGCAACGCATCGCGCGTTCGCCTGCCACCGGCTCCATGCGCTGGCCGCAGCTGCCGCAGAAGCGGTTCTGGTCAGCCCAGGTGCCGATCTGGCTGGCAAAGCCGAGCATGTGGAAGATGTCGGCGTCGCCTTGCAGCATCACCTGGCGCAGGCCCTGCCAGAAGCAGCCGGCCACTTCAGCCGGGTGGGCCAGTTCCAGCAGGTAGATGGGGTCGCCGTCGAAGTGGCCGATGCCATGTTCGGCGAGCACCGGCAGCTCCTGGCGCTTCAGCCACTCACGGGGGAAGAGCAGGCCGTTACTGTCGGCGAGGAACTGCTGGCGGCAATGCGCCACGGCCCAGCCGCCCGCCTGGGTGGTATCGAGCAGGCCTGCCTGCCAGCGGCTCCCAGCCATATCAGGCAGCCACCTGCAGGCCCAGGGCCCGCACGCTGCTGGCGGCCAGGTCGAGCACATCGGTCTGGAAACCACGGCGCATGCCGGCGCCGCCTTCCAGGTAGTACTCTAGGCTGGTCAGGGCATCGGCCAGGGTTTCCAGCATCTGTTCCGAAGGCATGGCGGAAGTCTCCAGCATCTGCCGCTGAATATAGTCGCCGCAGCCCCCCACGAGGGACGCGGCGCGCTCCTGGTCGAGGAACCACAGGCCGCCACGCACCGCCTGCAGGCTCACCGGCACATTGGCCAGGTGGAGTTTTTCGCCGTTGGATTCCAGGTAGGCGGTAATGGCGCGCTTGGCCATGGACAGGCCGGCCTGGGCCTCGTCCAGCACCACGATACGCGCTTCGGCGAGCTGGTGGTTGGCGAAGGAGCCCTCTTCGTGGCCAGGCTCGGCGGCCTGACGCCCATGGCGCCGTTCACCGCTGTCGAGGCCAGCCACCATGCCTTCCACATAAAGCACGGCATCGGCCAGCTTGAGCAGTTCGGTGGCTTCGACCGGCGCCGCGGCGCTCCAGCCGGCCACCATGGGCAGCTGCGACTGCAACGCGTTGCCGGGGGAGATCAGGCCGACCATCGCCAGGGTCTTGGCCAGCTTGCCCAGCAGGGCGTGAAGACTGTCGAAGGACTCTACCGGCGCGGTGCCGCGCTCGATCAGGTCGATCATGTCCTTGACGCTGTTCAGCTCCTCGAAGATGGCCGCGGACAGCGAACGCATCACCGCCTGGCCAGGGCCGGAGAGGCGCTGGTATTCCTGTTCCAGGAGCTGGTCGGTGAAGGGCAGCGCGGTCATGCCGAAGGCGTCGCGCAGCTCGCGGGCGCGCTGCCCCTGGCTGTCGGCCAGCGCCACCAGGTAGAGGAGCTCCTTCTGCAGGCTGCGCGGCGCTTCATAGGCCGTGTTGGCGAGCAGCAGCTTGAGCTCGCGATCCAGGCGTGAGAACAGCTGCTTGCGCGACTTGCGCGCCAGCAACTGGCCATCCAGTTGCGATTCGATGGCCGCCGCGCCGATCCAGCACAGGCGCCCGCGGGGCTGCTCCGCGTACAGCCGCTCCAGCCCGCCGAGGGCACGCAGCATCATGCGCAGGGAACTCGGCACCTTGGCGCCGCGCAGGAACCCCAGCAGGCCCTGCTGGTAGGCCTGGCGGAAGCGCCGGGCCAGAACATCGGGATTCGCGCCTTCCGGCAGCTTGACCGCCACGGCGCCCTGGCGCACCTGGTCCAGGCGCACGCTGAAGAAGTAGCTTTCCGGCAGCGGCGCCTGCCCACCGGCCTGACGCAGGTCGTTGATGGCCGGCAGCAGCAGCTCGGGCATTTCCTGGCGGTGCAGGTCGAGGTTTTCCAGGTAACGGCGCAATACATGCAGCGCGTTGCTCAGGGCCGAGAGCTGGATATCGCGCTCTTCACCGGCACCTGCGGGTATGTCGGTCGCCTGGTCGAGCAGTTCCTGGGCCAGCAGTTCGGCGCCGGTCAGCTCGATCAGGTTGAGGGTGCCGCGCACCT
Source organism: Metapseudomonas cellulosilytica (assembly GCF_049334135.1). Taxonomy (NCBI): domain Bacteria; kingdom Pseudomonadati; phylum Pseudomonadota; class Gammaproteobacteria; order Pseudomonadales; family Pseudomonadaceae; genus Metapseudomonas; species Metapseudomonas cellulosilytica. Next base: position 4,121 of record NZ_JBHZGN010000037.1, read on the forward strand.
GGTGCATGGCTTCGACGGCCTGTTGCAGCAGGGTGCCGTTCTGGCGCTCGGCGATGAAGTGCTCCAGGCTCTGTTCGGCCTGTTCCATGGTGGCGAACAGCTCGTCGCGCACCAACCCCAGCGAAGTGACTCCGGTAACCATGCCTTAATGCGCCTCCGGCGCGAATGTGCCGTACCGCATCAGTCAGCGAACTCGGGTTTCTGTTTGCACATGTGGGCCGCCATGGCCACGCGCAGGTCCGCCGATTGCAACATCGCTGCGTTCCAGGTGGCGACGTACTCGAGGCCATCGTCGACCCGGTGATCGCGCATGTAGCGGATCATTTCCTTGGTGCCACGCACGGCGATGGGCGACTTGGCGGCAATCTGGTGGGCGATGTCTAACACCCCTTCGAGCAGGGCGTCCTGGTCGGTGTAGGTGCGGTTCACCAGGCCCAGACGCTGCGCCTCTGCGCCGTCGATGGTGCGGCCGGTGTAGGCCAGTTCGCGCATCATGCCGTCGCCGATGATGCGCGGCAGGCGCTGCAGCGTGCCGACGTCCGCGGCCATGCCGATGTCGATCTCCTTGATGGAGAATTGCGCGTCGGTGGTCGAGTAGCGCATGTCGCAGGCCGAGACCAGGTCGATGGCACCGCCCAGGCAGTAGCCCTGGATGGCCGCGATCACCGGCTTGCTGCAGTTGTCGACGGCATTGAAGGAAGCCTGCAGTTCGAGGATCTTGCGCCGCAGGGTGCGGGCATTGCGGCCGGCGTCCGGGCCCAGTTGGGCGCCGACCGAGGCCAGCATCATCAGGTCGATGCCGGAGGAGAAATGCTTGCCGGCCCCCGAGAGCACCACGACCCGAACTTCGTCGTTGTCTTCGATCTCGCGGAATATTTCGACGATCTCCGTCCAGAAGTCGGCGTTCATCGCATTGATCTTCTCGGGACGGTTGATCTGCACATGGGCGATCTTGTCTGCCAACTCTACACGGAAGGCTTTGTAATCAGGCACGGGGCGGTCCTCGGCGTGCGCCATGGAAATGGGGCGTTCAGGAAGCCCGGCAACTATAACAAGCACGAAGTAAAAGTCGATGCCGCCCACTGTGACGCAGGCCTCGCCATGCAACTGAAGCTTCACCGCCAAAATCGGCCATAAACACTTGATATAACCGCACCGCGCTGGCACTTTCGCTGCCCCGTCCGACAACCACGATTCAGAGACAACCCCGATGCACGCCTCGCCCGCCGCCGCCTTCGGCCGCCAATTCCTCGGCAACTCACCGCACTGGTACAAGCTGTCGATCATTGCCTTCCTGGTGCTCAATCCGCTGGTGCTCGGGCTGCTCGGCCCGGTGGTCTGCTCCTGGCTGCTGGTGGCCGAGTTCATCTTCGCCCTGGCCATGGCGCTGAAGTGCCATCCGCTGTTGCCCGGCGGCCTGCTGGTGATCGAAGCGCTGTTGCTGGACCTGGCGACGCCGACCGCCGTGTACGAAGAGCTGCAGCACAATTTCCCCGTGATCCTGCTGCTGATGTTCATGGTGGCGGGCATCTATTTCATGAAGGACCTGCTGCTCCTGCTGTTTTCCCGCCTGCTGCTGGGAGTACGCAGCAAGACGTTGCTGGCCCTGCTGTTCTGCCTGCTGGCCGCCTTTCTCTCGGCCTTCCTCGACGCCCTGACCGTGACCGCGGTGATCATCAGCGTCGCCCTCGGCTTCTACGGGGTCTACCACCGCGTCGCCTCGGGCAGGGGCATGGCCGACGAGCACGACACCGACTCCGACAGCGACCTCTCCAGTTCGAGTCGCGCAGACCTGGACACCTTCCGCGCCTTCCTGCGCAGCCTGCTGATGCACGCCGCCGTGGGCACCGCCTTGGGCGGGGTCTGCACCCTCGTCGGAGAACCGCAGAACCTGCTGATCGGCCATGAGGCCGGCTGGCACTTCAAGGAGTTCTTCCTGAACGTGGCGCCAGTGTCCATGCCCGTGCTGGCGGCCGGCCTCTTGACTTGCGTGCTGCTGGAGAAGCTGCGCTGGTTCGGTTATGGCGCCGAGTTGCCCGAAAGCGTGCGCCATGTACTGGCCGATTTCGCCCGGCAAGAGAACGCCCGGCGCACCCAGGCCCAGCGCGTGGCGCTGATGGTGCAAGGCGTGGCGGCACTGATACTGATCCTCTGCCTGGCCCTGCACGTCGCGGAAGTGGGGCTGATCGGCCTGATGGTCATCGTGCTGATCACCAGCTTCAGCGGCATCACCGACGAGCACCAGATCGGCCGCGCCTTCCAGGACGCCCTGCCCTTCACCGCACTGCTGGTGGCCTTCTTCGCCGTGGTGGCGGTGATCCAGCAGCAGCACCTGTTCACCCCGATCATCCATGCCGTGCTGGCGCTGCCCGCGGAGGAGCAGCCGGGAATGTTGTTCATCGCCAATGGACTGCTTTCGGCCATCAGCGACAACGTCTTCGTCGCCACCATCTACATCACGGAAGTGAAGAACGCGCTGGACTCCGGCGCCATGACCCGCGAGCACTTCGACACCCTGGCGGTGGCCATCAACACCGGCACCAACCTGCCCAGCGTGGCCACCCCCAATGGCCAGGCGGCCTTCCTCTTCCTGCTCACCTCATCCGTCGCGCCGCTGGTGCGCCTGGGCTATGGGCGGATGGTGTGGATGGCCCTGCCCTACACCATCGTGATGGGCGTGCTCGGCTGGTGGGCGGTCAGCCATTGGCTCTGACGGCCGCCTCGGCCTGCACCCGATTGCGCCATTGGCGCCAGGTGTAGAGCGGAATGCCGGCCATCAGCACCAGGAAGCCCCAGAAAATGGCCTGCTCGCCGGTGCCGTAGAGCGCCCAGATGGAATAGATGAAGCCCAGCACGCCGATGGCCACCAGCCGGCCACGCTCGCCCTCGGAGAAATCGCCGGGCTTCACCGCCAGTTGCTGCAGCAGTGCGGCGGTGCAGAAGGCGTAGGGCACGACCCCGGTCATGGTGCCGAGCAGGATGATCACGTTGAACACGTCGACCAGGTCGCCCTGTCCGTCCACCAGCACCAGCGCGGTGACCAGCACGCCGGAGACCAGCAGGCCATGGGCCGGCACGTCATGCTTGTTGGTCTTCGCGAAGGACTCCGGCAGCAGCCCGTCACGGGCGGTGGCCATGGGAATCTGGCCCTGCAGCAGCACCCAGCCATTGAGTGCACCGAGACAGGCGATCACTGCGCCAGCTGCCACCAGGTGGTAGCCCCACTCCCCTACCAGCACCCGCGCCGCATCGGCGAAGGGCGCGGTGGAGCGCATCAGCACCTCGGGGGGCAGCACACCCTGCACGGCGGTGATGGAAAGGATGTATACCCCGGCCGCCACCAGGGTGCCGAACACCGTGGCACGGGGAATGGTGCGTTTGGGATTGTCCACGTGGTCCGCCGGCACCGTGGCCGATTCCAGGCCGATGAAGGACCAGAGCGTCAGGGCGGCAGTCGTGGCAATCGCCTGGGCATAGCCGACGCCATTGGGGAGTTCGCTGACCTCCGGGACACGCAGGTAGTCGGGATTGAAGGAAAACCAGCCGAGTACGCCCACCAGCAGCAAAGGCACCAGCTTGAGCACGGTGAGCAGGTTCTGCGCCAGGCCGAAGGCGCCGATGCCGCGCAGATTGATCAGGGTACAGAGCCAGATGGCGCCGATGGCGGTGCTTACCATCAGCACCGGGTCGCGCAATGCCGGGATGAACACCTGCAGGTAGCCCACCAGGGTCACGGAGATCGCGGCGTTGCCGATCCAGGCGGCCTTCCAGTAGGTCCAGGCACATAGATAGCCGGCGAAGTTGCCGAAGCCGTCGCGGGTATAGGCGTAAGGGCCACCCGCCGAGGGATTGAGCCGCGCCAGGCGGGCGAAGGTCAGGGCCAGGACGACCGCCCCGGTGCTGGAGATCAGCCAGCCGTACAGGCTGAGCCCCCCGTAGGCCGCGAGGCTGGAGGGCAGCAGGAACACGCCCGAGCCGATCATGTTGCCCACCACCAGCGCCGTGCAGGTCCAGAACCCCATGCTGCCGCGCGACTTCACCCCGTCCCCTGTCGCCATCGTTTCCCCCGCTGGGCGAATTATTCCCTGATGCAGTCCACTGTATAGCAGCGCCCCGCAGGACTTTCCTGACAGGTAAGACCATGCACGTCGATATCGAAGCCGGGGAAGCTCTGGTCGAAGGTCCTGGCGAACTCCAGGTAGTCGATGATGGCGCGGGTCTGGGCGGTGAAGCGCTCCCCCGGCATGATCAGCGGGATACCCGGCGGATAGGGCACCAGCATCACCGCGGCGATGCGCCCCTGCAGCTGGTCCAGCGCCACCGCTTCCACCTCGCCACGCACCAGCTTGTCGTAGGCATCGGCCGGCTTCATCGCCAGTTCCGGTAGCTTGGTGTACATGCGCCGCAGCGCCTTGGGGGTTGCACTGTTGCGGTAACAGGCGTGCAGCGCGTCGCAGAGATCACGCAGGCCCATGCCGGCATAACGCGCGCGGTGGGCGGCGGCTATCGAGGGCAGCGCTTCGGCCAGCGGCTGGTTGGCGTCATAGCCGCGCTTGAACTCCAAGAGCTCGGTCAGCAGCGTGCTCCACTTGCCCTTGGTGATGCCCATGGAGAACAACACCAGGAAGGAATAGAGGCCGGTCTTCTCCACCACCAGCCCACGCTCCCAGAGAAACTTGCTGACCACCGCCGCCGGGATGCCCTGCTCCCCCAGTTTGCCGTCGGCGGTCAGGCCCGGCGTCACCAGGGTGACCTTGATCGGATCGAGCAGCACATAGTCTTCCGCCACGTGGCCGAAGCCGTGCCAGTCGGCATCCGGGCGCAGCAGCCAGTCTTCCGTGGCAACGGCGTCGGCGCCCTCCACCAGCGGCGGCTGCCAGATGTCGAACCACCAGTCGTCCGCCTCCAGGTTCTGCCGCACATTGGCCAGGGCCCGGCGAAAGCGCAGCGCCTCGTCGAAGGTCTCCTGGATCAGCGAGCGCCCGGCCGGCCCCTCCATCATGGCCGAAGCCACGTCCAGCGAGGCGATGATGCCGTACTGGGGCGAGGTGGAGATGTGCATCATGAAGGCTTCGTTGAAGCGGTGGCGGTCGAGTTGGCGCGCGCCGCCGTCCTGCACGTGGATCATCGAGGCCTGGCTGAAGGCCGCCAGCAGTTTGTGGGTCGAGTGGGTGGTGAACACCAGCGGCGAGTGCGCCTCGCGCCGGGTGCACATGCCATAGCGCCCGGCATAGAACTCGTGGAAGGCGGCGTAGGCGTACCAGGCCTCGTCGAAATGCAGCACGTCCACCGAGTCGCCCAGGGCCTGCTTGATCAGTTCGGCGTTGTAACAGAGGCCGTCGTAGGTGGAATTGGTCACCACCGCCAGCTTGACCTTGGGTTCGCGCCCCTTGGCCAGGGGGCTGGCATCGATCTTGGCCTGGATCGATTCGCGGCTGAATTCGCTGAGCGGAATCGGACCGATGATGCCCAGCTCATTGCGCTCGGGCGTCAGGTATAGCGGGATGGCGCCGGTCATGATGATCGAATGGACGATGGACTTGTGGCAGTTGCGGTCCACCAGCACCAGGTCGTCGCGGCCGACCATGGAGTGCCAGACGATCTTGTTCGCCGTCGAAGTGCCGTTGATCACGAAGAAGGTGTGGTCGGCACCGAAGTTTTGCGCCGCACGCGCCTCAGCCTCGGCCAGCGGGCCGGTGTGGTCGAGCAGCGAACCCAGTTCGGGCACCGACACCGAGAGATCCGAGCGCAGCGTGTTCTCGCCGAAGAACTGGTGGAACGCCTGCCCCACCGGACTCTTGCGATAGGCCACGCCACCGCCGTGGCCGGGCGTGTGCCAGGAATAGTTGGACTGCGCGGTGTGCTCCACCAGGGCGCGGAAGAACGGCGGCAGCAGCCCCTCCAGGTAACTGCGCGCGGCACGGGCCACCTGGCGGGCGAGGAAGGGCACGGTGTCTTCGTAGAGGTAAAGCAGCCCGCGCAGCTGGTTGAGGTCGGCCATGGCCTCGGCCGGCGCGTTCTCGATGGTCACCTGTTCGCCCAGGGCGAAGATCGGCAGCTGCGGCGCACGCACCCGGGCGACGCGGATCAGTTCCACCATGTCCTGCAACAGCCGCTGGTTGTCCCCGGCGCCTTCGGCGGCGACCAGGATGCAGGCGAGGCCGTGGTGGGTGGAAGCGACGATGCGCCCTTCGGCGGAGTTGGCGGTGGAGAGGATGGTGAAGCCGTCCTGCTCCAGCTCGCGGGCGATGCTGCGCACCCGTTCGCCAGCGACGGTGTCGGCCTTGATATCACGGTGGACGATGAGGACGGGGAACTTGAGCTCTTTATACATTGTGGCTCCCTGAGGGGCGGTCCCGGCCGCCTATGCCCTCAGGGTAGAAGCTCGTTCGCGGGGACGGTACCCCCGCGGCCACTGGCTGTAAGCAAAGGTCGCAATCAGGACGTCGGCGCGGCGTCCATCTGCGTCCACAGGGCGGGCGCCCCGGCGGACTTCTCGATCGCCGCCAGGCGCGAGGCGTGGGCGGCCAGTTCCTCTTCGCTGGCACGGATCACCCGGCTGCGGGCGCGGTCGGCCGGCAGCCGGCGGATCGCGGATGCCTGGGCGCGGCCACCACTGCCATCGCCACCCTCGCCGGCGAGGGACAGGTTGGTCTGGCCACCGGTCATCGCCAGGTAGACGTCGGCGAGGATCTCGGCGTCGAGCAACGCGCCGTGCAGTTCACGGTTGGAGTTGTCGACGTCGTAGCGCTTGCACAGGGCGTCCAGGCTGTTGCGCTGGCCCGGGTGGCGCTCGCGGGCCATCAGCAGGGTGTCGAGCACCGTGCAGTATTCGCTGACGTCGCTGCGCTCGGTCTGCCCCAGCAGGGCGAATTCGTTGTTGATGAAGCCGACGTCGAACGCCGCGTTGTGGATGATCAGCTCGGCGCCCTTGATGAACTCGAAGAATTCGTCGGCGACATCCTTGAAGCGCGGCTTGCCCACCAGGAACTCGTTGGTGATGCCGTGGACCGCGATGGCGCCTTCATCCACCTCGCGGTCGGGTTGCAGGTAGACGTGGAAGTGGCGACCGGTCAGGCGTCGGCCTTCCAGTTCGACGCAGCCGATCTCGATGACGCGGTGGCCATCGGTGACCGGCATGCCGGTGGTTTCAGTATCGAGGACTACGTAACGCATGTTCAGAACCTATGAAGGAGGCTGCCGCAATAACGGCGAAATTCTAGCGGGCACCCAGCTCGCTTACACCTCGGTTGGCCAACTGGTCGGCGCGCTCGTTGCCGGGATGGCCGGTATGGCCACGCACCCACTGCCAGCGCACGCTGTGGCGATTGACCTGCTCGTCCAGGGCCCGCCAGAGGTCGGCGTTCTTCACCGGCTGCTTGGCGGCGGTCTTCCAGCCGCGCTTCTTCCAGTTGGGCATCCACTCGGTGATGCCCTGCATCACGTACTGGGAGTCGGTGATGATCTTGACCTCGCATGGGCGCTTGAGCGCCACCAGCCCCATGATGGCGGCCATCAGTTCCATGCGGTTGTTGGTGGTTTCGGGCTCGCCCCCCCAGAGCTCGCGCTCGGCGCCCTTGTAGACCAACAAGGCGCCCCATCCACCAGGACCGGGATTGCCCTTGCAGGCGCCGTCGGTATAGATCTCGACCAGATCGCTCACTTATGCCTCATGTTTCGAATCGCACCGGCTGACCTTGGCTACCGGCATGGGAACCAGCTTGCCCATGGGCTCGCGCCGGGCCTGACGCAGCGGCCGCAGGCCGATCACCAGCTTGCGCGCCACCAATAGATAGAAGCCCGCGCCGAACCCTTGCCCGGCGGAACCTCGACGCTCCAGGCCAGCCAGGCGGGACTGCCAGGCCGCCGAAGCGAGCGGCGGACGATAGCACCCGAAGCGGCGTTTCTCCAGCGCGAAGCCCAACAGGTTGAGCCAGTCGCTGACCCGCGCCGGCGAGATGCAGCGCGCCTGACGCAAGGCGTCGCCGGCGAAGAAGTGGCGCACGCCCCAGGCGCTCCAGGGATTGACCCCGACGATGATCAGGTGCCCGCCGGGCCGCACGCTGCGCGCGGCCTCGCGCAGCAGGCTATGGGGAGAGAGGCAGAAATCCAGGCCATGTTGCAGCACCACCACATCGGCGGCGTGCTCGCTGACGGGCCAGGCGGCTTCCTCGCAGGCAATCTCCACCCCCGGCAACGGGGCGCCCAGGTGGACGCTGCGCTGGATCTGCTTGGCCCCTGGCGGCAACTCCGCGCGCGGACCGTAGTGCACCAGGTAGCCGCCGAAGTATCGCGGCAGTTCGTCCTCCAGCAGGCGCTGCTCTTCGAACAGCATCAGGCCGCCCAGAGGCCCGGAAAACCAGGAACGGGCCCCTGATATCAGTTCCAGCCAATCGGCATCGGCTTGGGCGAATGCTTTCTCGGTCATGGCAATCTCCTGCGTCACAGCCCTAAGATGCTCCATTGCTCTCTGCTTGGCGACTCCCTTCATGATCAAGATCGACGCCCTCCCCGCCTTTTCCGACAACTACCTCTGGCTGCTGCAGGATGCCGCAAGCCGCTGCTGCGCCGTGGTCGACCCCGGCGACGCCGCGCCGGTACTGGCCTGGCTCGACGCCCACCCCGGCTGGAAGCTGACCGACATCCTGGTCACCCACCATCACGGCGACCATATCGGCGGCGTGGCCCAGTTGAAGGCCACCTGTGGTGCACGTGTGCTCGGACCGGCACTGGAGAAGATCCCCGCACGCGACCAGGCCCTGGCAGACGGCGACAGCGTGCAGGTACTGGGCCTGGAGTTCCGGGTAATCGAGGTTCCCGGCCATACCCTGGGTCATATCGCCTATTACCACGCGGACGCCGAGCGGCCCTTGCTGTTCTGCGGCGACACCCTGTTCGCCGCCGGTTGCGGCCGCCTGTTCGAAGGCACCGCGGAGCAGATGCACCACTCCTTGAGCCGCCTGTCGGCGCTGCCGGCGGCCACGCTGGTGTTCTGCACCCACGAATACACCCTTGGCAACCTGCGCTTCGCCAAGGCCGTCGAGCCGGGCAACCCCGCCACTTCCGCGCGTTTCGACGAAGTCACCCGGCTGCGCGAGCAAGGCGCCATCAGCCTGCCATCAACCATCGCCCTGGAGCGGGCTACCAATCCCTTCCTGCGGGTGACTGAAACATCCGTTAAACAAATGGCCGACGAGTGGGCCGGACGGGATAACCCTACGCCCGCCAAGGTTTTCGCCGCCCTGCGCGCATGGAAGGACCAGTTCTGAACGCCAGGCGTGGCGCGGGCTGACTGGCGAAAACTTGACCAGCCATAGGTCGATTTCTAGAATCGCCGAACTTTTTCGCCGGAAAAACCCCTCAGCCAATGTTGTCTTCGCCGATCAGAACCTTCGACCTGGATGCATTGGCACGAGCCGCTCGAGCGCTTGTGGTGATGTGTGCCGTTACCCTCGCCGGCTGTTCGGGCACCGGCCAGAAGGATGACGACCAGGGCCGCGACACCGATCGCGCGCTGGGCATGAACGCCCAGGCCCAGTGGCTGGAAGAGGCCGAGACCGAGCGTGAACCCCAGGACATCTGGGATCGCATGCGCAACGGTTTCAAGCTGCAGGACGAGATCGGTGTCAACCCGCGTATCGAGCGCCAGCGCCTCTGGTACGTCAGCAAGCCTTCCTTCCTGGAAGGCGCCAGCGCCCGCGGCAGCCTCTACATCCACTACGTGGTGGAGCGCCTGGAAGAACGCAACATGCCTCTGGAGCTGGCCCTGCTGCCGGTCGTGGAAAGCGCTTACAACCCCTTCGCCTATTCCCCCAGCCACGCCGTGGGCATCTGGCAGTTCATCCCGTCCACGGGCCGCCACTACAACCTGCGCCAGACCAGCTGGTACGACGGCCGTCGCGACATCACCGCCTCCACCAACGCCGCCCTGAACTATCTGGATCGCCTGCACGAGATGTTCAACGGCGACTGGCTGCTGGCACTGGCCGCCTACAACGCCGGCGAAGGCACCGTCAGCCGTGCCATCGAGCGTAACCAGAAGCTTGGCCTGCCGACCGACTACTGGAACCTGCCCCTGCCCCAGGAAACCCAGGACTATGTGCCTAAACTGCTGGCCCTGTCGCAGCTGGTGATGGCGCCGGAAGCCTATGGCGTGAACCTGAGCCCCATCGCCAACGAGCCCTACTTCGAAGTGGTGGAGGTCAAGCAGCAGCGCCTGGAACTGTCCCGTGTCGCCGAAATGGCTGACATGGACGCCGACGAGATGTACCAGCTCAACCCGGCCTACAAGAAGCGCATCACCATGGACGGCCCCCAGCACCTGCTGGTGCCCGCCGACAAGGCTGAGCTGCTGACCGCCAACCTCGCCCTGATGAAACCCCAGGAACTGGTGGACTGGCAGCAGTACCGGGTGCGCAACGGCGACAGCCTCAATAGCATCGCCAACCGTTACCACGTGACGGTCAATACCCTGAAGGAAATCAACGGTCTCTCCGGCAACCACTTGCGCGTGGGCCAGGCACTGAGCATTCCGGTCGAGCCGGGCCTGAAACCCGAGCAGCCCCTGTTCCAGAACGTCGCCAGCACCAAGGCCCCGACGCCGGCCCCGGCCCCGGCGCGCAGCCACAAGGTCAGGAGCGGCGACAACCTCTGGACCATCGCCCGCCAGTACAAGGTGGACGTGCAGGACCTCAAGCGCTGGAACGGTCTGAAGGGCAACAGCGTCAAGGCGGGCCAGGTGCTGAAACTGCAAGGCGGCGCCACCCAGGTCGCCAGCGCCGGCAAGGGCCAATCCAAGGGCGACGGCCGCGAGTCGGTGACCTACTACAAGGTCAAGCAGGGGGATTCGCTCTATTTGATCGCCAAGCGCTTCAACGTCGAGATGAAGCACCTGCAGCGCTGGAATCCCCGCAGCGGCAGCCTGAAACCGGGCCAGACCCTGACCGTCTACCTGCCCTGAGCGCCCATTCCCTGAAGGGAGTGGGGCTGTCGGCGCAGGCCGTAGGGTGGACAGCGCTCTTCTGTCCACCAGCGTCGCCATGACCAACCCCGATGGTGGATCGGTGAAGCGTGATCCACCCTACGACCGCACTTGGTGCAGCTGACGTAAGCGGGTGCCAAGCACTTCGCGGACCGCCTGTTCCTCCTCCACACCCGGTTGTGCCAGGAGGCCGGCCAGCTCCCCGTGGGCTGGCCCTTTTTTCTTGCCTGTACAAGCTGTTACTGTACTTGCCAGCCGTTACCGCCGAGACCCGCGGCGCGTGACTCCCGACACGATTTCGCCGGCCTGATGCCCGCACCTTCCCGCCCGCGAGGCCAGCGCCCACATGCCCGACACGATAGCCATGGATCGGACACCCGCCTGATGCGTCGCCTTGCTTTCCTGCTCATCGGCCTGCTGGCTCACCCCTGTTTCGCCGGCGTGATCGAAAGCCACGGCTACGCGCAGTTCGGCACCCTGAAATACGCCGCCAACTTCGACCATTTCGCCTGGGTCAACGCCGATGCCCCCAAGGGTGGCACGCTGCGGGTCATGGCCTTCGGCACCTTCGATACGCTCAACCCCTACACCTTCAAGGGCACCAGCCCGGTGTCCACCCCCAATTTCCTGCAGTACGGGGTCACCGAGCTCAACGAGCCGTTGATGGTGGGCACCGGCCAGTACGATCCATCCGGAGACGAACCCGCTTCCAGCTACGGCCTGATCGCCAAAAGCGTCGAGTACAGCGAGGACCGTAGCTGGGTCGTCTTCAACCTGCGCGAAGAGGCCCGCTTCCACGACGGCAGGCCGATCACCGCCTACGATGTGGCGTTCTCCTACCGCACCCTGGTGAAGAACGGCCATCCGCAGTACCGCACCAGCCTGCAGGAAGTGAAGCGGGTCGATATCCTCAACCGCCATCGCATCCGCTTCGTGCTCAAGCGCGCTGGCAATCCGCTGCTGATCCTGCGCCTTGGCGAGCTGCCGGTGCTGCCCCAGCACTACTGGAAGAACCGGGACTTCAAGGCCACGACCTTCGAGCCGCCGCTCGGCAGCGGCCCCTATCGCATCACCCGAGTGCGTCCCGGACGCGGTCTGGTGTTCGAGCGGGTCAAGGACTGGTGGGGGGAGAAATTGCCGGTCAACCGCGGCAAGTACAACTTCGACCGGGTGGAGGTGGAGTTCTACCGGGATAGCAACGTCGCCTTCGAGGCCTTCAAGGCCGGCGAGTTCGACTTCTACATCGAGCACCAGGCGAAGAACTGGGCCAACGGCTATCGCTTCCCGGCCATTGCCCGGGGCGATGTGATCCGCGCCGAAATCCCGCACCAGATACCGACCCAGACCCAGGCGCTGTTCATGAACAGCCGTCGCGCCGTGTTCCAGAACCGCAAGGTGCGCGAAGCGATGGGGCTGATGTTCGACTTCGAATGGACCAACCGGACCCTGTTCAACAACGCCTACATGCGGGCCGCCAGCTATTACCCGAACAGCGAGTTCAGTGCCGTGGGCAAGCCCGAGGGTCACGAGTGGCTACTGCTCTCGCCCCATCGCAAGACGCTGCCGGAGGCCCTCTTCACCGAGCCATTCCAGGTGCCCACCACCGAAGGTCGCGGCATCCCGCGGGAAACCCTTCGCCACGCCCTGGGTCTATTGGCCGAGGCGGGCTGGAAGCTGTCCGGCCAACGGCTGCTCAACGATCGTGGCCAATCGCTGCGTTTCGAGATACTGCTGGTCAACCCGAACCTTGAACGCATACTCCAGCCCTACCGCGAGAACCTCGCCGGCATCGGCATCGACGTCAGCCTGCGCACGGTGGACCGCGCCCAGTACAAGCAGCGCCTGGACCACTTCGATTACGACATGATCCTGATGACCCTGCCGCAGACCCTGAGCCCCGGCCTGGAGCAATACCTCTACTTCCACTCCAGCCAGGTGGGCGTGAAGGGCAGCAAGAACTACGCCGGCGTGGCCAACCCGGTGGCCGACGAGATGATCGACAAACTCCTCGGTGCCCAGAGCCGCGACGAGCAACTGGCCGCCGCGCGCGCCCTGGACCGCACCCTGCTCTGGGAGCACTACAGCATTCCCAACTGGTACATCAACTATCACCGCCTGGCGTACCGCAACCGGTTCGCCTTCGTCACCACGCCGCCCTACACGCTGGGCCTGCGCGCCTGGTGGCTGAAGCCCACGGAGAACGCCCGATGAGCAAAACGCTGCGCACACGCTGGCTGCAGGGCTGTGGCGTCCTGCTGCTGTCCCTGGCCGGCCTCGCCGTCGCCGAGCCCAAGTACGCCATCACCCTCTACGACGAGCCTGCCAAGTACCCGGCGGACTTCAAGAACTTTTCCTGGGTCAATCCGGATGCCCCCAAGGGCGGCGTCCTGCGCCTGGCCGGCGTCGGCGGTTTCGACAGCCTCAACCCCTTCATCCCCCGCGGCAATGCGGCCGACCAGTTGGCCCTGACCTACGACAGCCTGACCTTCCACTCCCCGGACGAACCCTTCACCGAGTACGGCCTGCTGGCCGAAAAGATCGAGAAGGCGCCGGATAACAGTTACGTGCGCTTTTACCTGAACCCCAAGGCGCGCTTCCACGACGGCAAGCCGGTAACGGCCGAAGACGTGGTCTTCACCTTCAACACCCTGGTCGAGCACGGCGACCCGATGTACCGGCACTACTACGCCGACGTGGCCAAGGTGGAGGCCGAGGACGCCCTGCGCGTGCGCTTCGACTTCAAGCACTCGGGCAACCGCGAGCTGCCGCTGATCCTCGGCCAGATCCAGGTGCTGCCCAAGCACTTCTGGGAAGGCCGCGACTTCGGCAAGACCAGCCTGGAGCCGCCACTGGGTAGCGGCCCCTATCGCATCGCCAAGGTGGATGCCGGCCGCACGATCCGCTATGAGCGAGTCAAGGACTGGTGGGCCAAGGACCTCCCGGTGACCCGCGGCTACTACAACTTCGACGCCGTCACCGTGGACTACTACCGCGACATGTCGGTGTCCCTGGAAGCCTTCAAGGCCGGCCAGTTCGACTTCAACCTGGAGTATTCCGCCAAGGACTGGGCCACTGGCTACGATAGCCCCGCCTTGCGCGCCGGCAAGATCGTCAAGGAGGCCATTGCGAACCACAATCCGACCGGCATGCAGGGCTTCGCCTTCAATATCCGCCGGCCGGTGTTCCAGGATCGCCGGGTGCGCGAGGCCATCGCCCAGCTGTTCGACTTCGAGTGGGCCAACAAACAGCTGTTCTTCGGTTCCTACAAGCGCACCAGCAGCTACTTCGAGAACTCCGAGATGGCCGCGCACGAGCTGCCCGACGCCGATGAGCTGAAGATCCTCGAACCGCTGCGCGGCCAGGTCCCGGCGGAGGTCTTCACCCAGGTGTTCAAGCCGCCGGTCAGCGACGCCAGCGGCATCATCCGCGAGCAGAAGCGCCGCGCCTACCAGCTGCTGATGGACGCCGGCTACAAGATCGAGAATGACCGCATGGTCGGTCCGGACGGCAAGCCACTGGCCTTCGAGTTCCTCACCGCCCAAGCCAACCTGGAGCGGGTGATCCTGCCCTTCAAGCGCAACCTGGCGGAGCTTGGCATCGACCTGCAGATCCGCCGTGTGGACGTTTCCCAGTACATCAACCGCCTGCGCTCGCGGGACTTCGACATGGTCCCCGCCACCTGGGGCCAGTCCAATTCGCCAGGCAACGAGCAGATGGAGTTCTGGCACTCGCGCAGCGCCGACAGCCCCGGCAGCCGCAACTTCATCGGCCTGCGCGACCCGGCCATCGACAAGCTGGTGGAGGGCCTGATCCGCGCCGACTCGCGGCAGAGCCTGGTCGAGCACAGCCGCGCCCTGGACCGGGTGCTGCTCTGGGGCCACTACGTGGTGCCCAACTACTACGTCGATACCTGGCGCGTCGCCTACTGGAACCACTTCCAGCGCCCTGCTACCACGCCGCTCTACGACTTCGGCCTGATGACCTGGTGGCAGAAACCGGGCATGGAAACTGCTAGCCAGTCCGAGCAATCCCCTTCCGAGCCGGATGCCCAGTAAATGCTCGCCTACATACTGCGTCGACTGCTGCTGATCATTCCGACCCTGTTCGGCATCCTGCTGATCAACTTCATCATCATCCAGGCCGCCCCCGGCGGCCCGGTGGAGCAGATGATCGCCAAGCTGGAAGGCTTCGATGCCGCCGCCGGTGGCGCCACCGGCCGCATTTCCGGTGGCGGTGCCGAGGTCGCCACAGCCAGCTCCAACTACCGTGGCGCCCAGGGCCTTGATCCGGAGCTGGTGAAGGAGATCGAGAAGATGTACGGCTTCGACAAGCCGGCCCCCGAACGCTTCTGGCTGATGATCACCAACTACCTGAAGCTGGATTTCGGCAGCAGTTTCTTCCGCGATGCCAAGGTCATCGACCTGATTGCCGAGAAACTCCCGGTGTCCATTTCCCTCGGGCTCTGGAGCACCCTGATCATGTACCTGGTGTCCATTCCCCTGGGGATCGCCAAGGCGGTCCGTCACGGCAGCGCCTTCGACGTCTGGAGCAGCACCGCGATCATCGTCGGTTATGCCATCCCCGCCTTCCTCTTCGCCATCCTGCTCATCGTGCTCTTCGCCGGCGGCAGCTACTTCGACTGGTTCCCCCTGCGCGGCCTGATCTCGAACAACTTCGACGAGCTGAGCCTCACCGGCAAGATCCTCGACTACTTCTGGCACCTGGCCCTGCCAGTGACAGCCCTGGTGATCGGCAACTTCGCCACCCTCACCCTGCTGACCAAGAACAGCTTCCTCGACGAAATCAGCAAGCAGTACGTGATCACCGCCCGCGCCAAGGGCCTCTCCGAGAACCGCGTGCTCTACGGCCATGTATTCCGCAATGCCATGCTGATCGTCATCGCCGGCTTCCCGTCCGCCTTCATCGGCATCTTCTTCACCGGCTCCTTGCTGATCGAGGTGATCTTTTCCCTCGACGGCCTGGGCCTGATGAGTTTCGAATCCGCCGTGAACCGCGACTATCCGGTGGTGTTCGGCACCCTATTCATCTTCACTTTGCTGGGACTGGTGGTGAAACTGATCAGCGATCTCACCTACACCCTGGTCGATCCGCGCATCGACTTCGAAAGCCGGGAGGGTTGAGCATGGCACTCTCCCCCATCAACCGGCGGCGCTTCGAGCGCTTCAAGGCCCACAAGCGCGGCTGGTGGTCGCTCTGGCTCTTCCTCTTCCTCTTCGTCCTGAGCCTGGGGGCCGAGCTGATCGCCAACGACAAGCCGCTGGCGGTGAACTACGACGGTCAGTGGTACTTCCCCATCCTCAAGCGCTACCCGGAAACCGCGTTCGGCGGCGAGTTCCCGCTGGAGGCCAACTACAAGACGCCCTATATCCGCGAGCTGATCGAATCCAAGGATGGCCACATGATCTGGCCGCCGGTCCCGTTCAGTTACGAGACCATCAACTACGAGCTCAAGGTGCCGGCCCCCGCCCCGCCCTCGGCCGACAACTGGCTGGGCACCGATGACCAGGGCCGCGACGTCCTGGCGCGGGTCATCTACGGCTTCCGCATCTCGGTGCTGTTCGCCCTGACCCTGACCATTCTCAGCTCCATCATCGGCGTCATCGCCGGCGCGCTGCAGGGCTTCTACGGCGGCTGGGTGGACCTGGCCGGGCAGCGTTTCCTGGAAATCTGGTCGGGGCTGCCGGTGCTTTACCTGCTGATCATCCTGGCCAGCTTCGTGCAGCCGAATTTCTGGTGGCTGCTGGGCATCATGCTGCTGTTCTCCTGGATGACCCTGGTGGACGTGGTGCGCGCCGAGTTCCTCCGCGGCCGCAACCTGGAATACGTGCGCGCCGCCCGGGCGCTGGGCATGCAGAACGTCGCCATCATGATCCGCCACATCCTGCCCAACGCCATGATCTCCACCATGACCTTCATGCCGTTCATCCTCACCGGCGCCATCGGCACCCTGACCGCCCTGGACTTCCTCGGCTTCGGCCTGCCACCAGGCGCCCCCTCCCTGGGCGAACTGGTGGCCCAGGGCAAGTCCAACCTGCAGGCGCCCTGGCTGGGTATCTCCGCCTTCCTGGTGCTGGCGGCCATGCTGACCCTGCTGGTGTTCATCGGCGAAGCCGCGCGCGATGCGTTCGACCCGAGGAAGTGAGATGAGCGAGAACCTGATTGAAGTCCGCGACCTGTCCGTCGAGTTCGTCAGCGGTGAAAAGGTGCAGCGCGTGGTCGAGGGCGTCAGCTTCGACATCCGCAAGGGCGAGACCCTGGCCCTGGTGGGCGAGAGCGGCTCGGGCAAGTCGGTGACCGCGCATTCCATCCTGCGGCTGTTGCCCTACCCGCTTGCCCGCCACCCCAGCGGCAGCATCGACTATGCCGGCAACGACCTGCTGAAGCTGCCTGAAACCAGGCTGCGCGGCATTCGCGGCAATCGCATCGCCATGGTCTTCCAGGAGCCCATGACCTCGCTCAACCCGCTGCACAACATCGAGAAGCAGATCAACGAGGTGCTCGCCCTGCACAAGGGCCTGACCGGCCAGGCGGCCACCAAGCGCACCCTGGAGCTGCTGGAACTGGTCGGCATCCCCGAGCCGCACAAGCGCCTCAAGGCCTACCCCCACGAGCTTTCCGGCGGCCAGCGGCAGCGGGTGATGATCGCCATGGCCCTGGCCAACGAGCCGGAGCTGCTGATCGCCGACGAACCCACCACGGCGCTGGACGTGACCGTGCAGCTGAAAATCCTCCAACTGCTCAAGGAACTGCAGGCGCGCCTGGGCATGGCGCTGCTCTTGATCAGCCACGACCTCAACCTGGTTCGGCGAATTGCGCATCGCGTATGTGTCATGCAGCGCGGTTGCATCGTCGAACAAGCGTCGTGTGATGAGCTGTTCCATGCACCGCAGCATCCCTATACCCGGGAACTGATCGGCGCCGAGCCTTCGGGCCGGCCGGCGGAGAACCCGGTGGGGCCGCCACTCCTGGAGGTCGATGACCTTCGCGTGTGGTTCCCGATCAAGAAGGGGCTGCTGCGGCGCACCGTGGATCACGTCAAGGCCGTGGACGGTGTCAATTTCAGCCTGCCCCAGGGACAGACCCTGGGCATAGTCGGCGAAAGCGGCTCCGGCAAGTCCACGCTGGGCCTGGCGATCCTCCGGCTGCTGGGCAGCCGGGGCGGCATCCGCTTCCAGGGCCAGACCCTGGACGGCCTGTCGCAGAAGGAGGTGCGGCCGTTCCGGCGCGAGATGCAGGTGGTCTTCCAGGACCCCTTCGGCAGCCTCAGCCCGCGCATGTGCGTGGGCGAGATTGTCGGCGAGGGGCTGCGGATCCACCGCATCGGCACCGAAGCGGAGCGGGAACAGGCCATCATCGACGCGCTCCTGGAGGTAGGTTTGGATCCGGAAACCCGGCACCGCTACCCCCATGAGTTTTCCGGCGGGCAGCGGCAGCGGATTGCCATTGCCCGGGCGTTGGTGCTGAAACCGGCACTGATCCTTTTGGACGAGCCCACTTCGGCGCTCGACCGGACGGTTCAGCGCCAGGTAGTGGAGTTGTTGCGCAGGCTACAGACCAAGTACGACCTGACTTACCTGTTCATCAGCCATGATCTGGCGGTGGTCCGGGCGCTGAGCCACCAGCTGATGGTGATCAAGCACGGCCAGGTGGTCGAGCAGGGTCCGGCCGATGCCATCTTCGCCGCCCCGCAGCACAGCTATACGAAGCAGTTGCTGGAAGCCGCCTTCCTGGCTCCAGGAACTGCCCATTAACCAGAAGAGGATGAATGCACATGGGTTTTCTCGCCGGTAAGCGCGTACTGATCGTTGGCGTAGCCAGCAAACTGTCCATCGCATCGGGCATCGCTGCAGCCATGCACCGCGAAGGCGCCGAGCTCGCCTTCACCTACCAGAACGAAAAACTGAAAGGCCGCGTGGAAGAGTTCGCCGAAGGCTGGGGCTCCAGCGCCGAACTGTGCTTCCCCTGCGACGTCGCCAAGGACGAAGAAATCGTCGCGGTCTTCGAGGCCCTGAGCAAGAAATGGGATGGCCTGGACTGCATCGTCCACTCCGTCGGCTTCGCTCCGGGTGACCAGCTGGACGGCGACTTCACCGAAGTCACCACCCGCGACGGCTTCCGCATCGCCCACGACATCAGCGCCTACAGCTTCGTGGCCCTGGCCAAGGCCGGCCGCGAGCTGATGAAGGGCCGCAACGGCAGCCTGCTGACCCTGTCCTACCTGGGCGCCGAGCGCACCATGCCGAACTACAACGTCATGGGCATGGCCAAGGCCAGCCTGGAAGCCGGCGTCCGCTACCTGGCCGGCAGCCTCGGCCCAGAAGGCACCCGCGTCAACGCCATCTCCGCCGGTCCGATCCGCACCCTGGCCGCCTCCGGCATCAAGAGCTTCCGCAAGATGCTCGCCGCCAACGAGAAGCAGACCCCCCTGCGTCGCAACGTCACCATCGAGGAAGTCGGCAACGCCGGCGCCTTCCTCTGCTCCGACCTGGCCTCGGGCATCAGCGGCGAGATCATGTACGTCGACGGCGGCTTCAACACCACCGCCATGGGCAATATCGAAGACTGATAATCGCCCTGACGAAAAAGCCCGCACTGGTTGCGGGCTTTTTTCTGGGCGTTCGGGGCGCCGATCCCGTAGGGTGGATCAGGCTCCATCGATCCACCATCGTAGCCGGGCGTGGCGCCGTTGGTGGATAGGAAAAGCGATATCAACCCTACCAAAAGAGAAAGGCCGCATTATGCGGCCTTTCTCGTCCAGCGATCAGATCAAATCAGAAACGTTCGATCTTCGCCTTTTCTTCCAGCTGGCGGCGGAAGGACGCGAAGTCCTGCTGACCACTGCGCGATGCGAGGAAACGGCTGTACATGGCCTTCTCCTGCTCGGACAGCTTCTCCTCGGGCTGATTGACGCCGTTCAGGCGGATCACCACGAAGTCGCCGTTGTTCAGCTTCACGCCAGTGAACTCGGGCTTGTCGGCAGCGGCCGGTTTCGGCATGCGGAACAACGCCTGCAGCAGCACCGGCTCGACGCCTTCCTGGCTGCGGGTGGCGGCTTCCACCACCTGCCAGGACTGGCCGTCCTGGGCCTGCTCAACCGGAGTCTTGCCTTCGCGCAGGCTGGCCATCAGGGCTTCACCCTTGGCCTTGGCCGCTTCGCTGGCCTTCTGGGTCAGCAGGTGCTGGCGAATGCTGTCACTGACCTTATCCAGGCCAAGCTGCTCAGGCTTCTTGTGCTCCTTGACGCGCAGCACGACCACGGTGTCCGGATCGAGCTCGATGGCGGAGCTGTTGGCGCCGTCTTCCAGGACTTCCGGGCTGTAGGCAGCCTGCAGTACCTGGCGGTTGGCGGTCAGGCCTTCACCACCCTCACGACCGAAAGGTGCGCTGGTCTTCACTTCAAGTTTCAGCTCCTGGGCCGGCTGGGTCAGGTCGGACGCCTCGAACGCTGCATCTTCCAGCTCCTTGCTCGCCTCGACGAAACGCTGCTCCACCTGCTGGGCCTTGATGTCGTGCTCCAGCTTCGGCTTCAGGCTCTCGAAGCTCGGCACTTCAGGCGCCTGCACGCCCAGCAGCTTGATCAGGTGCCAGCCGTACTGGGTACGCACCGGCGCCGAGACCTCACCCTGCTTCAGCGCGTACAGCGACTCTTCGAAGGCCGGCTCGTAGACGCCGGGACCGGCGAAGCCCAGGTCACCACCGTTGGCGGCGGAACCGGAGTCGTCGGAGAACTCCTTGGCCAGGGCGGCGAAGTCTTCGCCCTTGTCCAGGCGCTGCTTGATCTGCTCGATCTTCGCCTTGGCCTGCTCCTCGTTCAGCTTGTCGCTGACCTCCACCAGGATGTGGGCGGCCTGGCGCTGCTCGGCGAGGTTGCTGACCTCTTTCTGGTACTGGGCCTGGAGGTCTTCCTCCTTGGCTTCGACCTGGCTGAAGAAGGCGGCCTTCTTCAGTTCGACGTACTCGATCACCACCTGCTCGGGGCTCATGAACTGGTCGACGTGGCCGTCGTAGAACGCCTTGATATCGTCGTCGGAAACGCTGACCGTGGCCGGATCGGCCTTCAGGGTCAGGGTTGCGAAGTCGCGGGTCTGCTTCTCGAGACGGGCGAATGCATCCACTTCGGCATCAGTGACGAAACCACTGCCGGCCAGGCCAGCGCGCAGTTGGCCGATGAGCATCTCCTGCTCCAGCATCTGGCGGAACTGCAGGCGGTTGTAGTTCATCTGGCGAATGACCTGGTCGAAGCGGTCGGCATTGAACTTGCCATCCACCTGGAACTCAGGCGTTTGCAGGATGAGCTGGTCAAGGGCGCTTTGCGAGAAGGCGAAATCAGCCTCCTGGGCGCCCTGCAGCAGCAGCTTGCGCTCGATCAACCCTTTCAGTGCGGCCTCGCGCAACAGCTTCTCGTCAAGGAGCGACGCATCGAAGTCCTTGCCCAGTTGCTGCTGCAGCTGGCGGCGCTGGAGATTGACCGCTTCGCTCAGCTGGTCCTGGCTGATTTTCTCGCCATTGACTTCAGCTGCGTTCTGGCGATTGCTGGTGGCATTGAAGATGGCATCGAAGCCGGTCAGTGCCAGCAGCGCGACGATGACGCCAATGATGGTTTTGGCAATCCACCCCTGTGAATTGTCCCTGATGTTCTGCAGCATGGGTCCCCCAGAAACGGCCACACGGAATCGCAGCCGAGTAACGCGGGTAGAGTATCCGAATATGAGAAAGGCGCATCCTAGGATGCGCCTTCTCGTAGCTTGCGGGCCGGAGGTTCGACCTCTCTGGCAACGGGTAGAGAACCTGCGCTGCCACCGCTCCGCTATCGGGCCAAGCTGAAACCCGGCCCGGTCGGGCAGAGCCCGAAAGACGCTTAGTTTACGGCGTCTTTCAGAGCTTTACCGGCTTTGAAGCCAGGAATCTTGGCAGCATCGATCTTGATCGGCTTGCCAGTCTGCGGGTTGCGGCCGGTACGAGCAGCGCGCTCTTTAACGGCGAAAGTACCGAAACCCACCAGCACCACGGAGTCACCGGCCTTCAGAGCGCCAGTAACGGATTCGATAACTGCGTCCAGAGCACGGCCGGCTACAGCTTTCGGGATATCAGCAGATGCGGCGATCGCATCAATCAGTTCCGACTTGTTCACTCTTAAGTCCCCTTATTTCTGTTGAGTTGTTTCTTAGTTGTCTGGTGTAAGCAAAGCGGGTGCTGGATGGCCTGCTAACACATAAGAGCCGCTTTATAACAAGGGCTCTAAAAATGTGTCAAGGAAGCCCCCCGGCTAATGCGTGCTGATTCGCTCCTTGGAATCAGTCTCGCGCTTGTCATCCTTTGCAACCATCTCCGGAGCCGCATCGGGCAAGGGCTCCGGGGCGTATTGCAGCGCAATTTGCAGGACCTCGTCAATCCATTTAACGGGTTTAATCGCCAAGTCTTGCTTGATATTTTCCGGAATTTCTTTCAGATCACGCACATTCTCTTCGGGAATGATCACGGTCTTGATTCCACCACGATGTGCAGCCAGTAACTTCTCTTTCAGGCCACCAATCGCCAATACCTGGCCACGCAGGGTAATTTCTCCGGTCATGGCTACATCGGCCCGGACGGGAATCTGAGTCATGGCCGAAACCAGCGCAGTGCACATACCGATACCGGCGCTGGGGCCATCTTTCGGAGTAGCCCCTTCGGGCATGTGGATATGGATGTCACGTTTCTCGTGGAAATCCGCAGGAATTCCCAGGCTTTTCGCACGGCTGCGTACGACGGTCAGTGCCGCAGTGATGGATTCGGCCATCACGTCACCCAGGGAACCGGTCTTGGTCAGTTGGCCCTTGCCGGGAACCACCGCGGCCTCGATGGTCAGCAACTCGCCACCTACCTGGGTCCAGGCCAGGCCAGTCACCTGACCGATCTGGTCCTGTTGCTCGGCCAGGCCGTAGCGATACTTCCGCACACCGAGGAAATGCTCCAGGGATTCCGCCGTGACCTGCACCGCGAAGCGCTTCTCGTGGGCATGCTCCTTCACCGCCTTGCGGCAGACCTTGGCGATCTGGCGCTCCAGGCTACGCACACCGGCTTCACGGGTGTAATAACGGATGATGTCGCGAATCGCCGCTTCGTCGAAGTCCAGCTCGCCCTTCTTCAGGCCATTGGCCTTGGTCTGCTTGGGTGCGAGGTATTTGACGGCGATGTTGACCTTCTCGTCCTCGGTGTAGCCCGGCAGACGAATCACTTCCATGCGGTCCAGCAGCGGAGCCGGAATATTCATGGAGTTGGCGGTGCAGAGGAACATCACATCCGAGAGGTCGTAGTCGACTTCCAGATAGTGGTCGTTGAAATTGTGGTTCTGCTCGGGGTCGAGCACTTCCAGCAGCGCCGACGCGGGATCGCCACGCATGTCGCTGCCCATCTTGTCGATCTCGTCGAGCAGGAACAGCGGGTTGCGCACGCCGACCTTGGTCATCTTCTGGATCAGGCGACCCGGCATGGAGCCGATGTAGGTACGACGATGGCCACGGATCTCGGCCTCGTCGCGCACGCCGCCAAGGGCCATGCGCACGAACTTGCGGTTGGTAGCGTGGGCGATGGATTCGGCCAGCGAAGTCTTGCCGACCCCGGGCGGACCGACCAGGCAGAGCACCGGGCCCTTGACCTTCTTCACACGCTTCTGCACGGCGAGGTATTCGAGGATGCGCTCCTTGACCTCTTCCAGGCCGTAATGGTCGGCGTCGAGGATTTCCTCGGCCTTGGCCAGGTCCAGGCGAACCTTGCTCTCGGCTTTCCACGGCACATTGACCAGCCAATCGATGTAGGAACGCACCACAGTGGCCTCGGCGGACATCGGCGACATCTGCTTGAGCTTGTTCAACTCGGCATTGGCCTTGACCAGGGCTTCCTTGGTCAGACCGGCATTGTCGATGCGCTTCTTGAGCTCTTCGACCTCGTTATGGCCTTCATCTATATCGCCCAGCTCTTTCTGAATGGCCTTCATCTGCTCATTCAGGTAGTACTCGCGCTGGCTGCGCTCCATCTGCTTCTTGACGCGACCGCGGATGCGCTTCTCCACCTGCAGCAGGTCGATTTCAGCATCCAGCAGTGCGAGCACGTGCTCGACACGCTCGGGCAGGTCGGTCAGCTCGAGGATTTCCTGCTTCTGCTCGATCTTCAGCGCCATGTGGGCTGCCATGGTGTCGACCAGGCGCCCCGGCTCATCGATGCTGTTCAGCGAGGACAGCACCTCGGATGGGACTTTCTTGCCCAACTGAACGTATTGCTCGAACTGGCTGAGCAGGCTGCGGATGAATACTTCGGACTCGCGCTCGCCGGCATCGACTTCGTCGATCAGGCTGACTTCGGCGCGGCAATGGCCGTCGACCTCGATGAAACGCTCAATGGCGCCGCGCTGCTCACCTTCCACCAGCACCTTCACGGTGCCATCCGGCAGCTTGAGCAACTGGAGCACGGTGGCAATGGTGCCCATGCGATACAAGGCATCTTCGCCTGGGTCATCGTCGGCCGGATTCTTCTGGGCAACCAGAAGGATCTGCTTGTCCCCTGTCATCGCGGCTTCGAGCGCCTCGATGGATTTCTCGCGCCCCACGAACAGCGGGATGACCATGTGCGGATAGACCACTACATCGCGCAATGGCAGGAGAGGTAATTCGGCGGTTGTATTCATGGTATCAGCTCTACGGCGGCCCTCGGGCCGTAAACAGATGGGAAAACCCTTGGCCCTAAGATGGGGTTAGGTCCGGGAAAAAACAAGCGTTGTGGCAGGAAATACAAAGGGGCCCGTAGGCCCCTTTGTTTCATCAAGCGTCAGGCGCCGCCTTTGCAGGCTGCTCGTTGTTCTCGTAGATCAACAAAGGCTTGGAAGCCCCCTCTATGACACTTTCGTCGATGACCACCTTGCTTACATCTGTTTGAGAGGGAATCTCATACATGGTGTCGAGCAGGATACCTTCGAGGATGGAACGCAGGCCGCGTGCGCCGGTCTTGCGCTCCAGCGCGCGATGGGCGACAGCCCGCAGCGCATCCGGGCGGAACTCCAGGTCCACGCCTTCCATGTCGAACAGCTTGGCGTACTGCTTGGTCAGTGCGTTCTTCGGCTCGGTGAGGATCTGCATCAGCGCCGCTTCGTCGAGCTCGTCGAGGGTGGCAATGACCGGCAGACGGCCGACGAACTCCGGAATCAGGCCGAACTTGACCAGGTCTTCCGGCTCCACTTCGCGAAGGGCCTCGCCCACTTTCTTGCCCAGGTCCTTGCTGCGAACTTCGGCGTTGAAACCGATTCCACCCTTGGTGGAGCGGTTCTGGATCACTTTTTCCAGGCCCGCGAAAGCACCACCGCAGATGAACAGGATATTGCGGGTATCGACCTGCAGGAACTCCTGTTGCGGGTGCTTGCGACCACCTTGCGGCGGAACGGAAGCCACGGTGCCTTCGATCAGCTTCAGCAGCGCCTGCTGCACGCCCTCGCCCGACACGTCACGGGTGATGGACGGGTTGTCGGACTTGCGGGAGATCTTGTCGATCTCGTCGATGTAGACAATGCCCATCTGGGCCTTTTCGACATCGTAATCGCACTTCTGCAGCAGCTTCTGGATGATGTTCTCGACGTCTTCGCCGACGTAGCCCGCCTCGGTGAGGGTGGTGGCATCCGCGATGGTGAAGGGTACGTTGAGCAGACGGGCCAGGGTTTCAGCCAGCAGGGTCTTGCCCGAACCGGTGGGACCGATCAGCAGGATATTGCTCTTGCCCAGTTCGACATCATCTTTCTTGTCACGCTGATTCAGGCGCTTGTAGTGGTTGTACACCGCTACCGCGAGCACTTTCTTCGCACGTTCCTGGCCAATGACGTACTGGTCGAGGATGGTGCGGATTTCCTTGGGCGCGGGCAGTTTGTGCGCACTGCTCTCGGCCTGGGCTTCCTGCACCTCCTCGCGGATGATGTCATTGCACAGGTCGACGCACTCGTCGCAGATGAATACGGAGGGACCGGCAATCAGTTTGCGCACTTCGTGCTGGCTTTTGCCGCAGAAGGAGCAATAAAGCAGCTTGCCGTTGTCCTCGCCGTTGCGGGTGTCAGTCATTCGATCGATCCAATCGGGTAGGCTTGAAACACAAGATGAAGGCAAATGCGGGCATTTTCAACCCCGCGAAACGGCCGGATATTCTCCGGCCGCGGTCTTGCGGATGGGCTTAGCCCACGAGCTGGCGCTTGCTGAGCACCTGGTCGATCAGGCCGTACTTGACCGCCTCGTCGCCACTCATGAAGTTGTCGCGGTCGGTATCGCGGGCGATCACATCGATCGGCTGGCCGGTGTGGTCTGCCAGGATCTTGTTCAGGCGCTCACGGATGGTGAGGATTTCCCGGGCATGGATCTCGATATCCGACGCCTGGCCCTGAAAACCGCCCAGCGGCTGGTGGATCATCATCCGCGAATGCGGCAGGCAGAAACGCTTGCCCGCGGCACCACCGGCCAACAGCAGCGCACCCATGCTGCACGCCTGGCCGATGCACAGGGTCGAGACGTCGGGCTTGATGAACTGCATGGTGTCGTAGATGGACATGCCGGCAGTCACCGAGCCACCCGGGGAGTTGATGTAGAGCTGGATGTCCTTGTCGGGGTTTTCGGCCTCGAGGAACAGCAGCTGCGCCACCACCAGGTTGGCCATGTAGTCTTCTACCGGACCCACCAGGAAGATCACGCGCTCCTTCAACAGGCGCGAATAGATGTCGTAGGCACGCTCGCCACGGGCGGACTGCTCGATCACCATGGGCACCAAGCCACCAGTGGCTTGGATGTCAGGCATTTGCTGGATAAAAGAATTGCGGGACATGTCCTGCGATCACTCCCTAATTAGATAGTCATGTCTCAAAGACGCATAAGCCAGCTCGGAGGCTGGCTTATGGTGTACTCGAAGGAGGCGGAACAATCAGTCGGCTTGCGGAGCTTCTGCCGGCTTGACTGCCTCTTCGTAGGAAACCGCTTTATCGGTCACTTTGGCCTTCTGAAGGACAGTATCTACAACTTGTTCTTCCAGCACAACAGAACGGACTTCGTTCAGTTGCTGGTCGTTCTTGTAGTACCAGGCCACGACTTGTTCCGGCTCCTGGTAGGCCGAAGCCATCTCTTCGATAAGCTCACGCACGCGGGCTTCGTCGGGCTTCAGCTCGAACTGCTTGACCACTTCGGCGACGATCAGACCCAGCACCACGCGACGCTTGGCCTGCTCTTCGAACAGCTCAGCCGGCAGCTGGTCGGGCTTGATGTTGCCGCCGAACTGCTGAACGGCCTGCACGCGCAGACGGTTCACTTCGTTGCCGATCAGGGCCTTCGGCACCTCGACCGGGTTAGCGGCCAGCAGACCGTCCATCACCTGGTTCTTCACCTTGGACTTGGTGGCCTGACGCAGCTCACGTTCCATGTTCTTGCGAACTTCGGCGCGGAAGCCTTCCAGACCGCCTTCCTTGATGCCGAACAGAGTGAAGAACTCGTCGTTCAGCTCCGGCAGCTGGGGCGCGGATACGCCGTTCACGGTTACGGTGAACTCGGCGGTCTTGCCGGCCAGATCCAGGTTCTGGTAGTCAGCCGGGAAGGTCGGGTTGATCACGCGCTCTTCGCCTGCCTTGACGCCAACCAGAGCGTCTTCGAAGCCCGGGATCATGCGACCGGAACCCAGCACCAGCAGCGTGCCCTTGGCGGAACCGCCAGCGAAGGCTTCGCCGTCGATCTTGCCAACGAAGTCGATGTTCAGTTGGTCGCCGTTCTCGGCAGCACGCTCGACAGCTTCGAAACGGGTGTTCTGCTTGCGCAGGATGTCCAGCATGTTGTCGACGTCGGCGTCGCCCACTTCAGCCTGCAGGCGCTCGATGGCGATGCCGTCGAAACCGGCAACCTGGAACTCGGGGAATACTTCGAAAGTGGCGATGTATTCCAGGTCCTTGCCCTTCTCGAACACTTTCGGCTCGACGGAAGGCTGGCCAGCCGGATTCAGCTTCTGCTCGACAACGGCTTCATAGAAGGAAGACTGGATCAGGTCGCCCAGGACTTCCTGACGAGCGGAGTCCTCGTAGCGCTGACGGATGACGCTCATCGGAACCTTGCCCGGACGGAAACCGGCAACCTTGGCGCGGCGGGCAGTCTGCTGCAGGCGCTTGGTCACTTCGTTCTCGACGCGCTCGGCCGGCACGCCGATGGTCATGCGGCGCTCAAGAGCGGAGGTGCTTTCTACAGAAACTTGCATGGATATTCCTCGTTGCACAGACGTTAGCCGGCCGTTCCGGCCCCAGAATCAAGGGCATGCATTCTAGTGGGTCGATTTACAGAAGTCACCCGCCAGAAACAGCCAGCAAATCGACGAAATAGAAGAAAGGGAAATCAGGATGTTTCGGGCGGTAGACAACGATCCCCCACCGCGCCGCGGAGCGGCCGTAACCAGACCGAAAATGAAAACGCCAGGCAAGGAGCCTGGCGCTGTCATGAATATGGGGTGGACGATGGGAATCGAACCCACGACACCAGGAGCCACAATCCTGTGCTCTACCAACTGAGCTACGCCCACCATATACACATTCGCCGATTTTCTCGGCAGCGGAAGCCACTGGGGACGCCGCTCTACAACCAGAATCGTCAAGAATCCGCGGAATATCCACTATTCAGAACGACTCGAACATCTTGGTGCGGACGGAGAGACTCGAACTCTCACGCCTTGCGGCGCTGGAACCTAAATCCAGTGTGTCTACCAATTCCACCACGTCCGCGGAGGCACGCTTTAAACGAAAACGCCAGGCACTAGGCCTGGCGCTTTCTCGAATATGGGGTGGACGATGGGAATCGAACCCACGACACCAGGAGCCACAATCCTGTGCTCTACCAACTGAGCTACGCCCACCATATTGCGTCTTGCTTGCGCCAAAGCTGCCAAATGGCACGCCCGGCAGGACTCGAACCTGCGACCATCCGCTTAGAAGGCGGATGCTCTATCCAGCTGAGCTACGGGCGCTTAAATCTGCGAGCAGACTATAAAGCTTCGGCTTCGGTTGAATCGAGTGATTCTCCCTTGCCGTCTTACCCAGCGACTGGCTGTGCTCGACAAGCGGGGCGCATGTTATCGATACACCCCCCCCTCGTCAACTAGAAAATTGAAAAAAATCAGAAAGATAAATGGCTTACGGGAAAATGCTGACCAGCCGCCTTTGCCCTTCCGCCCCTCCATGCGAGAATACGCGCCCTTTTTAGGCCTTCCCGATGGTTAATCTAGCGTCATGACCGCACAACTGATCGACGGCAAAACGATCGCCGCCCGCCTCCGCCAGCAGATAGCCCAACGTGTCGCCGAGCGTCGCCAGCAAGGACTCCGGGTCCCGGGCCTCGCTGTGATCCTGGTCGGCAGCGATCCCGCCTCCCAGGTCTATGTCGCCCACAAGCGCAAGGACTGCGAGGAAGTCGGCTTTCTGTCTCAGGCGCATGACCTGCCGGCCAGCACCAGCCAGGCCGATCTGCTGGCACTGATCGACAGCCTGAACCAGGATCCGACCATCGACGGCATCCTGGTCCAACTGCCGCTGCCGGAGCACCTGGACGCCTCGCAACTGCTGGAACGCATCCATCCTGATAAGGACGTGGACGGCTTCCACCCTTATAACGTCGGCCGCCTGGCCCAACGCATCCCCCTGCTCCGCCCCTGCACGCCCAAGGGCATCATGACCCTGCTGGAAAGCACCGGCGCCGATCTCTATGGCATGAATGCCGTAGTGGTGGGCGCTTCCAACATCGTCGGCCGTCCCATGGCCCTGGAATTGCTGCTGGCCGGTTGCACCGTGACCGTCACCCATCGCTTCACCAAGGATCTGGCCGGCCACGTGGCCAATGCCGACCTTGTGGTCGTGGCCGCCGGCAAGCCCGGTCTGGTCAAGGGTGAGTGGATCAAGCCTGGCGCCATCGTCATCGACGTCGGCATCAACCGCCAGGACGACGGCAAGCTGGTGGGCGACGTGGAGTATCACGTGGCCGAGCAGCGCGCCAGCTGGATCACTCCGGTTCCGGGCGGCGTCGGCCCGATGACCCGCGCCTGCCTGCTTGAGAACACCCTCTACGCCGCCGAAACGCTTCACGCATAAGGCGACGGGAAATAAAAAAGGCCGCATTCAGCGGCCTTTTTCATTAGGCGACCCGGATCAGTCCGCGAGACGCCAGGTGGTGCCACCCTTGCCGTCCTCCAGGACTACACCCATGGCGGTCAGCTGATCGCGGATTCGGTCGGATTCGGCCCAGTTCTTCTCCGTACGCGCCTGCAGGCGCGCCTGGATAAGCGCTTCCACTTCGGCCGCATCGACCTTGCCTTCAGCACCGGCGCGCAGGAAAGCATCCGGTTCGAGTTGCAGCACGCCGAGCAGGCTGGCCAGAGACTTCAGCTGCGCAGCCAGGGCCGCCGCCGCAGCAAGATCGCTGTCACGAAGGCGATTGACCTCGCGCACCATCTCGAAAAGCACGGCACAGGCTTCCGGACTGTTGAAGTCGTCATCCATTGCCATGCCGAAACGCTCAACAAAAGCCTCGCCACCCGCTGGAGCCGCCTCAGGCAGGCCACGTAGCGCATGGTAGAAACGCTCCAGGGCGCCCTTGGCTTCCTTGAGGCTTTCTTCGGAGTAATTGATCGGGCTGCGGTAATGGCTGGACACCAGCAGGTAACGCACCACCTCGGGGTGGTACTTCTCCAGCACCTCGCGAATGGTGAAGAAGTTGCCCAGGGACTTGGACATCTTCTCGCCGTCCACCCGCACCGCCCCGGCGTGCATCCAGGAGTTGGCGTAGAGCTTGCCGGTGGCCGCCTCGCTCTGGGCGATCTCGTTCTCGTGGTGCGGGAATACCAGGTCCGGACCGCCGCCATGGATATCGAAGGTCTCACCCAGGCAGCAGGTGGACATTACCGAGCATTCGATATGCCAGCCCGGACGACCGGCGCCCCAGGGCGACTCCCAGCTCGGCTCGCCCGGTTTGGCACCCTTCCAGAGGACGAAGTCCAACGGGTCTTCCTTGATCTCGTCCACCTCGATGCGCGCGCCGATCTTCAGCTCGTCGATCTTGCGGCGGGACAGCTTGCCGTAGCCCTCGAACTTGCCGACCCGGTAGTAGACGTCGCCGTTGCCCGGTGCGTAGGCGAAACCCTTGTCGATCAGGGTCTGGATCATCTGGTGCATACCGGCGATATGGCCAGTAGCACGCGGCTCGATATCCGGACGCAGGACCGACAGACGCGCCTCGTCCTCGTGCATCGCGGCGATCATGCGCTCCACCAGGGCCTCGAACGGCTCGCCGTTCTCGTTGGCGCGACGGATGATCTTGTCGTCGATGTCGGTGATGTTGCGCACATAGGTGAGGTCATAGCCGCGGTGGCGCAACCAGCGCGCCACCACGTCGAAGGCCACCATCACCCGGGCATGGCCGATATGGCAGAAGTCATAGACCGTCATGCCGCAGACGTACATGCGCACCTGGTTGCCGACCAGCGGCTGCAGCGGTTCCTTGTTCTTGCTGAGGGTGTTGTAGATCGACAGCGTCATCATTGGCCCCAGGAATCGCGCAGGGTCACGGTACGGTTGAACACCGGCTTGCCGGGCTGGGAATCCTTCAGGTCGGCGACGAAGTAGCCTTCACGCTCGAACTGGAAGCGGTCTTCCGGCTGCGCCTGGGCCAGGGACGGCTCGGCGCGGCAGCCACTCAGCACCTGCAGCGAATCCGGGTTGATGTTGTCGAGGAAGCTGCCGCCGTGCTCCGACTTCTCCGGGTTGGCGGAACGGAACAGGCGATCGTACAGGCGAACCTCGCACTCCACGCTGCCCTCGGCCGGCACCCAGTGGATCACGCCCTTGACCTTGCGGCCTTCGGGGTTCTTGCCCAGGGTGTCCGGGTCGTAGGAGCAGCGCAGCTCGACGATCTTGCCGTCAGCATCCTTGATGGCTTCGTCGGCGCGGATCACGTAGCTGCCACGCAGGCGTACTTCGCCGCCAGGGATCAGGCGCTTGAAGCCGGCCGGCGGGACTTCTTCGAAGTCGGTGGCGTCGATGTACAGCTCACGGGAGAACGGCAGGCTGCGCACGCCCATATCTTCCTTCGGATGGCGCGGCAGCTCGAGGTTCTCCACCTTGCCTTCCGGGTAGTTGGTGATCACCACCTTGAGCGGCTTCAGCACGCACATGGCCCGCGGCGCGGTAGCGTCCAGGTGGTCACGGATGCTGAACTCCAGCATGCCGATGTCCACGACGCCGCTGGCGCGGTTGACGCCGATCATCTCGCAGAAATTGCGGATGGATTCCGGGGTGTAACCACGGCGACGGTAGCCGGACAGGGTGGACATGCGCGGGTCGTCCCAGCCGCTGACATGCCCTTCGTCCACCAGTTGCTTGAGCTTGCGCTTGCTGGTGATGGTGTAGTTCAGGTTCAGCCGCGAGAACTCGTACTGCCGCGGCTGGGCCGGTACCGACAGGTTTTCCAGGAACCACTCGTAGAGCGGGCGATGGTCCTCGAACTCCAGGGTGCAGATGGAGTGGGTGATGCCTTCGATGGCGTCCGACTGGCCGTGGGTGAAGTCGTAGCTCGGGTAGATGCACCACTCGTCGCCAGTCTGGTGATGGTTGGCATGGCGGATGCGGTAGAGGATCGGGTCGCGCAGGTTCATGTTCGGCGACGACATGTCGATCTTCGCGCGCAGGGAGCGGGTGCCGTCCGGGAACTCGCCGGCCTTCATACGGGCGAACAGGTCCAGGTTCTCTTCCACGGAACGATCGCGGAAGGGGCTGTTCTTGCCCGGCTCGGTCAGGCTGCCACGGTAGTGGCGCATCTCTTCGGAAGACAGGTCGCAGACGAAGGCCTTGCCGGCCTTGATCAGCTCGACGGCCCAGTCATGCAGTTGGTGGAAGTAATTGGAGGCGTAGCGCACCTCACCGGACCACTCAAAGCCCAGCCACTTCACATCGCTTTCGATGGCGTCGATGTACTCCTGGTCTTCCTTGGCCGGGTTGGTGTCGTCGAAGCGCAGGTGGCAGTCGCCGCCGAACTCCTTGGCCAGGCCGAAGTTCAGGCAGATCGACTTGGCATGGCCGATATGCAGGTAGCCGTTGGGCTCCGGCGGGAAGCGGGTGACGATCTTGGTGTGCTTGCCGGCGTCCAGGTCGGCCTGGACGATCTGGCGCAGGAAGTTGGAGGCGACGGGAATCTCTGGCTTGCTCATGGGATCCTTAGGTCTAACTGGTGCGCGGCTCAGGGTAGGCCGGCCAAATCAAAGCGCTTATCATAGCCGAAGCTGTCAATCCCCTGACAGGCCTCGGATTTCTCGACAGAGCGAATAGCCCAATGATCAAGCTGCATACCAACCACGGCGTCATCACCCTGCAACTCTTCGAAGACAAAGCCCCGGAAACCGCGGCCAACTTCAAGGAGTACGTGAAGTCCGGCCATTACGACGGCACCATTTTCCACCGTGTTATCGGCAACTTCATGATCCAGGGCGGCGGTTTCGAGCCGGGCATGAAGCAGAAGGCCACCCGCGCGCCCATCAAGAATGAGGCCAACAACGGCCTGTCCAACAAGGTCGGCACCATCGCCATGGCCCGTACCATGGAGCCGCACTCGGCTTCCGCGCAGTTCTTCATCAACGTCGCCGACAACAGCTTCCTCAACCACAGCGCTCCCACCGTGCAGGGCTGGGGCTACGCCGTGTTCGGCGAAGTGGTCGAAGGCATGGACGTGGTAAACAAGATCAAGGCCGTGGCCACCACCATGAAGGCCGGCCACCAGGACGTCCCGGTGGATGACGTGGTCATCGAGAAGGCCGAGATCATCGAGTGATCCTGCTGATCTCCGATCTGCATCTCGAACAAGAACGCCCGGATATCACCCGGGCGTTTCTTCATTTCCTGCAGACACGCGCCCCCAAGGCGGAAGCCCTCTACATACTCGGCGATTTCTTCGAAGCCTGGATCGGCGACGATGCCATGACGCCCTTCCAGCGCTCCATCGCCACGGCCCTGCGCAAGCTGGCCGACAGCGGCACGCGCATCTTCCTGATGCACGGCAACCGCGATTTCATGATCGGCAGGGCCTTCTGCCGCGAAGCCGGCTGCACCCTGCTGCCGGACCCGAGCCTGGTGCAGATGAATGGCGAGCCCGTGCTGCTGATGCACGGCGACAGCCTGTGCACCCAGGACCAGGCCTACATGCGCCTGCGCCGCTGGCTGCGCAACCCGGTGAGCCTGTTCATTCTGCGCAACCTGCCGCTGGCCACCCGCCACAAGCTGGCGCGCAAGCTGCGCAAGGAAAGCCGGATGCAGACCCGACAGAAGGCGGCGGAGATCACCGACGTCACCCCGCAGGAGATTCCGCGCATCCTCCGCCAGTACGGCGTCAGAACCCTGATCCACGGCCACACCCACCGCCCCGCCAGCCACGAACTGGACCTGGATGGCCAACCCGCCCGGCGCATCGTCCTCGGCGACTGGGACCAGCAAGGCTGGGTGCTGCAGGTGGACGAGCACGGCTTCCTGCAGATGCCGTTCAGCCTCGCCTGATCCTGCTGAACAAAGAAAAAGCGCCCCGAGGGGCGCTTGTTTTCATTTGTCCGTCAGGCCGGTATGCCGCTGTGGAAGCGGAACTCGTTGTCCGGCGACTCGATGAGCTCTTTTTCAGCCGCCCTCACTTTCTCGACGGTCCGCTCCACGTCGGGCGCCTCGCCATACTGGTAGGCCAACTTCAGGTAGCCCTGATAGTGGCGGGACTCGCTCTTCAGCAGGCCGCCATAGAACTTGCCCAGCTCTTCATCGAGATGCGGCACCAGGGCCTCGAAGCGCTCGCAGGAGCGTGCTTCGATGAAGGCCCCCACCACCAGGGTGTCCACCAGTTTCTGCGGCTCGTGGCTGCGCACCAGCTTGCGCAGGCCGGAAGCGTATCGGGCCGCCGACACCGGCCTGAGGCCGATCTTGCGCCGTTTCATGATGCGCAGCACCTGCTCGTGATGCACCAACTCCTCACGCGCCAGGCGCGACATGAAGTTGATCAAGTCCAGGTGGGTGGAATACTTGGCCATCAGCGCCATGGCCGTGGACGCTGCCTTGAATTCGTTGTTCTTGTGGTCGATCAGCAGGGTCTCCTGATCGGCCAGCGCGGCCGTCATCCAGGCATCGGGGGTACGGCAACCAAGGAAGTCATGGATTTCAGGCAGGTTCACAGACGGCTCTCACAATGCTGGGCGCCGCGCTGGCCGGCCCCCCGAAGGCGGAGCATTATACGAATGCAGGACGCAACGACCAGCCCGGCCCGCTTGATATATGTCAAGAACACCGAAGTCGAATCGGGTCTACATTTGTTTTGGCTATATGCCATCGACAGGGAGATGAGGACATGCAAGCCATTCGCAGCATTCTGGTGGTATTGGAGCCGGACCGGCCGGAAGGCCTTGCCCTGAAAAGGGCAAAACTGATCGCCGGGGTGACCCAGTCGCACCTGCATTTATTGATCTGCGACCGCAAGGGCGACCATGCCGACTACCTCAGCGACCTTGCCGATTCGCTCAAGGCCGAGGGCTACAGCATCACCACCCAGCAAAGCTGGCTGGACAACCAGCACCAGACCATCATCGCCGCCCAGCAGGCGGAAGGCTGCGGCCTGGTGATCAAGCAGCACGTGCCGGACAACCCGCTGAAGAAGGCCCTGCTGACCCCCGACGACTGGAAACTCCTGCGCTATTGCCCGGGGCCGGTGCTGATGGTCAAGACGGACAGGCCCTGGACCGGTGGCAACATCCTCGCCGCCGTGGACGTGGGCAACTCCGATGGCGAGCACCGGACCCTGCACGCCACCATCGTCAGCCACGGCTACGACATCGCCAGCCTGGCCCACGGCACGCTGCACGTGATCAGCGCCCATCCCTCGCCGATGCTCTCGGCGGCAGACCCCACCTTCCAGCTCAAGGAAACCATCGAAGCGCGTTATCGCGAGGAGTGCCGGGCTTTCCAGGCCGAATATGACGTCAGCGACGAACGGCTGCATATCGAAGAAGGCCCCGCCGACGTGCTCATTCCTCATGTCGCCCACAAGCTGGAGGCAGCAGTCACGGTGATCGGAACCGTAGCGCGCTCCGGCATCTCCGGCGCACTGATCGGCAACACCGCCGAAGTGGTGCTGGACGCCCTGGAAAGCGATGTGTTGGTACTCAAGCCGGAGGCGATCATCGCCCACCTTGAGGAACTGGTCGCCCAGCGCTGAGGGCTGCCCGATGAAAAGCCGCCTGCGGGCGGCTTTTTCATTGCGTCAGACGCGGCTCTCCACGCCCTCGCGCAGGAAGCGCGGCGCGATGTAGCGCTCGTAGTGGGCTTCGGACAGCAGGAAGAATTCGCGATCGATGGCTTCGCGCAGGTCCGGCAGTGCCCAATCGCGGAATTCGGGGAGCAACGCGATGCCGTAGGCGTCCAGGCGACTGATCATGCGCGAGGCCCGCGCGATCAACTGGTACGCCCAGCAGTAAGGGGACTGTTCGGGCACGAAGCGTACCTGGTGCTGTTCGAGCTGTTGGCGCAGACGCAGCGGATCGAACACTTCCAGCTTGGCTGCCATCACCTGCACCAGGAGGATTTCCAGGCGCCGCCAGACCGCGCGCTTCTCTTCCTCGTTATAGAGGTTCCAGTTCACCACCTCATGATGGAAACGCTTGCAGCCGCGGCACACATTGTCGCCATAGACGGTGGAACAGAGACCGACGCAAGGCGTCTTGATGCGCTGGTTGGACATGGAGAAAACGGAATCGGCAGGTGAAACAGGCCGGCCATCTTAGCCCTTTGTCTAGGCGCGGTCACCTCAGCTAAATCGGCTTCTCGTCTTAACTTTGGCAGGGCTTTCCATTAGAATCGGCGCGCCATTTATGGCGCCGATATCCGTTGGAAGCTGTTTTCAAAGCGTCACGAGCACAGTTCATCCGGCAGGAAACAATGGCGCCGGGCATCTCGCCAGGGATGTTCGCCGCCAGCCCTCATCAGGCCTTCCTTCCGGCGTAAAACTTTGAAAACAGCTTCTCGATGGAGGCCGCCGAAACCTTGGCCAGACAGCCCAAAAAGCTGTGCGGCGCACGTGTTCGGCGGATTCCTGGATGAGCGCCCTGGACATTCCAGGGCCACTGATGAGGGTAAAACTGTGCTTGAAGCCTATCGCAAACACGTAGAAGAGCGTGCCGCCCAGGGCGTCGTGCCCCAGCCGCTGAACGCCGAACAAACCGCAGGCCTGGTCGAGCTGCTGAAGAACCCGCCGGCCGGTGAAGAAGCCTTCCTCCTGGATCTGATCACCAACCGCGTACCGCCGGGTGTCGACGAAGCCGCCTACGTCAAAGCAGGTTTCCTCTCCGCCATCGTCAAAGGCGAAGCCACTTCCCCGCTGATCGCCAAAGAACGCGCCACCGAACTGCTGGGCACCATGCAGGGCGGCTACAACATCGCCACCCTGGTCGAACTGCTGGACAGCGCTGAGCTGGCCACCGTCGCCGCCGAACAGCTGAAGCACACCCTGCTGATGTTCGACGCCTTCCACGACGTCGCCGAGCGCGCCAAGAAAGGCAACGCCGCCGCTCAAGCCGTGCTCAAGTCCTGGGCCGAGGGCGAGTGGTTCCAGGCCAAGCCGGCTCTCGCCGAGAAGATCACCCTGACCGTGTTCAAGGTCCCCGGCGAAACCAACACCGACGACCTGTCCCCCGCCCCGGATGCCTGGTCCCGCCCCGACATCCCGCTGCACGCCCTGGCCATGCTGAAAATGGCCCGCGACGGCATCGAGCCGGTTCAGCCGGGCTCCGTCGGCCCGCTGCAGCAGATCGAAGCGGTCAAGGCCAAGGGCTTCCCGGTGGCCTACGTCGGTGACGTGGTCGGTACCGGTTCTTCCCGCAAGTCCGCCACCAACTCGGTGCTGTGGTTCTTCGGCGACGACATCCCCTTCGTGCCGAACAAGCGCGCCGGTGGTTTCTGCTTCGGCACCAAGATCGCCCCGATCTTCTACAACACCATGGAAGACGCCGGCGCCCTGCCGATCGAATTCGACTGCACCAACCTGGCCATGGGCGACGTGATCGACGTCTACCCCTATGAAGGCAAGGTCGTTCGCCACGACAGCGGCGAAGTGGTCACCACCTTCGAACTGAAGACCCCGGTCCTGCTCGACGAAGTCCGCGCCGGCGGCCGCATCCCGCTGATCATCGGCCGCGGCCTGACCGAGAAGGCCCGTGCCGAACTGGGCCTGGGCGCTTCCGACCTGTTCAAGAAGCCGGAATCCCCGGCCGACAGCGGCAAGGGCTTCACCCTGGCGCAGAAAATGGTCGGCCGCGCCTGCGGTCTGCCG
>NZ_JBHZGN010000038.1:0-41080 GCF_049334135.1 Metapseudomonas cellulosilytica
GAACTGGGCAAGATCAATAGGATGCACGGCGGCAGCAGGGAGTGGGGGTTGGTGTGTTTGGCGACTGCCAATTTACCCACTTCCCTGACTGTCAACTCGCTCTTCCCCCAGACTCCGCGAAGAACCAAAAAAAAGCCCGCCATAAAGGCGGGCCACAAACCGTCCAGCTAAAACGTCAGTCGTCGCCGCTTACCCCATCCTCGATGGC
This sequence comes from Metapseudomonas cellulosilytica, assembly GCF_049334135.1. NCBI lineage: Bacteria > Pseudomonadati > Pseudomonadota > Gammaproteobacteria > Pseudomonadales > Pseudomonadaceae > Metapseudomonas > Metapseudomonas cellulosilytica. Next base: position 209 of record NZ_JBHZGN010000038.1, read on the forward strand.
GATGCCTTGCTCGCGCATCTGCTTGATCAGGCCCGCACGGGTGTCGGGGAGGTTAAGCAGGGCGACGCCGCGGACTTTCGCGACTTCCGCCTCGGTGTAGGGCTGGTAGTTGTCCGGCATGCTCTTGCCGGCCATGCCGTCCTTGCGCAGCAGCCAGTTCAGCAGGTCGGCCAGTTGGGCGTTGTTAAGTGCCGACTGGGACATGCCCGGCACGCGCACGAGGAATTCGCGGCCGCCGTCCACCTTGAGGAAGTTGCCGACGAAGTCCTTCATCTTCGGCGTGTCGTTGGCCTTTGATCCTGTGCCGTCGCCCAGGTGGCAGCCGGCGCATTGCAGCTGGTAGTTCACCGGGGTGCTGTAGCCGGCCTTGGCGATGGGCTTCTGCAGCTCCTCATTGCCCGGAGCGTGCTTCTGGTTCGGGTCCGGAATGGCGCGGGCCATGGCCGTAGGAGCTGCCATGGCGCACATCAGACCGGCGATCAACAGGTAACGCATGGCAGCCCTCCAGCGGGTCAGATCGCGACGCCGCGGATGATGGAGACGGTGCAGTGGTAGATGTGCGACTTGGCCGCCAGGCACCAGTTGACGTCGTTGTTGTTGAACGGACGGTACATCGGTTCCTCGCTGTCGTTGCGGGTACAGGCGCACTGGGCGCAGCTGTGCTTACCGCAGCAGTCGTTGTAGGAAATGATGTAGTCCTTGCCGTCGGCCGGGTTGCGGCAGGTGCCGATCCAGGTCACCTGGGACGCCTCGGTGCCCGGCGGGCAGGAGGTCACCGAGCCGCCGCAGCAGCTGCACAGGAAGCCGTCGATGGAGCAGTAGCGCCAGTAGTCGCAGCTGTTGGGGTCACCCGGATCGCCGGCCTTCGGGGCCTCGGCGGCCAGGGCCTTGCTGGTCCGGTCGATGGGCAGCAGCACCGGCAGGGCGGCGCCGGCGACCATCAGCGAGCCGAGGCGGGCCAGCAGTTTACGCCGCGAGGTGGTGTCGGCGACGTGGCGCGTGGAGCGCTCGAACAAGCGGTCTAGCAATTTCATGGAGAGCTCCCTTCCTTAGTGGTTGTGCGCGCCGTGGGCGTGCGAATGGTTGTGCAGGTACTGCTGCAGGGTGGCGCTGCCCAGGTGTTCGGCCTCGAACAGGCTGTCCAGGTGCTCGCGGGAGTTCACCAGGCCCTTGGAGCGCAGCACACCGGCCTTGTCGATCAGCGCGGCATAGGGGAGCTTGCCGATCTGGTAGGTCATGCCGACTTCCGGGCCGACCACGTAGGTGGCGTCTTCCAGCTTGTGCTCGGCGATCAGTGCCTGCTGGGCGTCCATGTCGCCGTCGCTGACGTAGACCACTTCGAGGCGGTCGGCCTGGTCCTTGGCGATGGACTTGATGGCCGGCAGCAAGGATTTGCAGATGGGGCAGGTGGGCGAGAGGAAGAACAGCAGCTGGGCCTTCTCGCCGGCATAGCCGAAGTTGACCGGGCGGCCGTTACGGTCGGCAGCGGTGACTTTCGGCGCGGGTTCGTTGACGGATACGCCTTTGTCGACCATCAGCGCGCCGGCGGGGGCCAGACGGCCGTGGAGTACGCCGATCTGGCGAACGAGGCCCATGACGGCGAAGGCCAGGGCGATCAAGAGGCACCAGAGCAGGACGTTGGAAACGATCAGGGCTTCCATAATTCACCTTCCAATAAGTTTGAGCAGACGGGGGCTGTTGGCCATCAGGCCATCAGCGGCGGCATAGATGAGCAGGGCCACGGCGGCGGCGGCGATCACGACGAAACTGTCGAACACGCCCAGCTCGCGGCTGTGTGGGGCGAGGCTGGCGACCAGCGCCAGGCTTACCAGTACGGCATTGCGCGCCAGCAGCACCGGGCGGATCGGCTGGGCCTGTTCAGGCCCTGCGCAACCGCAGTCGATGTCGCGGCGGCCACGCCACAGGTTAATGGCGATGGCCGCGGCGTAGCCGGCCAGCAGCGCGGCGGCGGCCAGCGCGGCGGCGTGGCGGCTGGCGGGCACCAGCAGGGCGAAGGCCACCGCCACTTCGATGAAGGGCAGTACCCTTGATACCGGGCGCACCAGGCCGCGTGGCAGCAACTGGTAGTCCTCCACCTGGTTGGCGAAGCGCGCCGGCGCACGCAACTTGTGGGTCGCCGCGCTGGCCAGGATCACCGCGACCGCGAGGGCGGCGGCGATGACGAATATGGGATCAGGTTGCATGGCTGCACCTCGTCAGTGGCTGAGGACCTGGATCGGCGTCTTGGCGATGTGTTCCATGGTGCCGGTGTGCTTGCCGCTGGTCAGGTCGAAGACTTCCAGGCCGCCGGCGATGTTGGTGCCCAGCAGCAGGGGTTTGTCATCGGTGGTGGCGTGCAGGCTCCAGATCGGGTTCGGCGCTTCCAGGGTGCCGATGCGCTTGTGGGTCTTGAGGTCGTAGACCCAGACGATGGGGCTCGGGTCTTCCCACTTCATCGGCTCATGGGCGTCGTGCATCAGCACGTAGAGACGGTTCAGCTTCGGCGCCACGGTGATCAGCTGCCAGCCGCCCGGAGCCCAGCCGGCCTTCTTCTCGGCGGCGTCGCTCACCAGTTCCCAGGCTTCGAGGACCTTCGGCTGCTTGCCGGAGAAGTCCACGCCGCGCACGGTGCCGGTGGTGGTGACGAAGTAGTAGGTGTCACCCACGGCATAGGCGCGTTCCACCAGCTTCTCGGCGTTGGGGTCGAAGAAGGCGGTGTGGGTACGGGCGATTTCCTTGCCCTCGTCGTTCAGCGTCACCAGTTGCAGGCTGCCGTCGCCGCACAGGGAGGCGAAGGCGCGCTTGCCTACCGGGTAGTTCAGCACGCAGCCGGGGATGGCGAGTTCGGCGGTAACGGCCTTGGCCTTGGTGTCGACCACGGTCACCGAAGTGGACGGGGTGAAGTTGTAGACGTAGACGAAGCGGTCATCCGAACTGGTGCCCAGGGCGTAGCGCTGGGTCAGGGTCTCGGCGCGCTTGGTGGGGATCAGCACTTCCCAGGAGGGGGAGAGGGTGCTGGTGTCCCAGGCGGTCAGCACGTCGGTGCGGGTACCGCGGGTGCCACGGGAGTAGAACAGGTCGGCGGTGAACAGCGTCTTGCCGTCGCGGCTCAGGGTCGAGGGCGCGGCGAAGCCGGTGGGCACCATGCCGAGCATCTTCTTCTTCTCCGGATCGACTACGGTCACGCGGCCGGCGACGAAGTTCTCGAACTCCACGTCGACGATGTAGGCGCGGTGCGGTTCCGGCGGGAAGGGCAAGGTGGTCTGGCCGATGCCTTGATCGGCTGGCAACTCGGCACTGGCGTGGCCGAGGCCGATGAGCGAGACGCCCAGGGCCAGCGTTGATTGAGCGAGGATCCTGGTTATTCGCATAGGGGCGGCTCCCTGAATTATTGGACTTTTATTGCGGGTGCAGGGCAGTAGTCTGCAGTCCTAGTCTGCCGCCGGACGCCAGAGGGGAGCTTGTTGTCCGTGCCAACCCCTTGTGTGCCTGTGCCACAAGTTGTGGCTGACTGCCAGGTACCCGGAACCCGCCAGAAAGCATAGCCCCGCCTGGCACTGGCCTCTGTCGGGATGCCGGCTGGCATGGAGGAGGAAGGTCAGCGCATTCGCAATGGGGGGACGCGGGGAAGGGGATCGGCTCTGGTGTGGAGTGGGTATCGCAGTTCGTAGGAGGGCGCGAGGTACGAAACCCATCGACAGTTGATGGGTTTCGCTGCGCTCTACGCCATCCTACGGGGCGGCACAGGTCGATCAGGTCCCGGACTTCAGCTTGGTCCAGGCCCGGGTGCGGGCGCGTTCGGCGTTGCGCTCCAGCGGCACCAGGGTGAAGAGGGTGGCCTGGGCTTGCGGCGTGGGATAGAGGTTGGGGTTATTGCGGATTTCCGGGTTCACCAGGGCGGTAGCGTCCTTGTTCGGGTTGGGGTAGCCGACGAAGTCGCTGACCGGGGCGATCACCTGCGGCTGCAGCAGGTAGTTGATGAAGGCGTGGGCGTCTTCGTTGTTCTTCGCGCTTTTCGGAATCGCCAGCATGTCGAACCACACCGGCGCGCCTTCCTTGGGCAGACGCATGTCGACCACCACGCCGTTGTTTGCTTCCTTGGCACGATTCGCCGCCTGGGAGAAGCTGCCGGAATAACCCACGGCCACGCAGATGTCGCCGTTGGCGATGTCGGCCATGTACTTGGAGGAGTGGAAGTAGGCGACGTTGGGGCGAATCTTCTGCAGCAGTTCGCCGGCCTTCTCGTAATCCTTGGGCGAATTGCTGTTGGGCGGCAGGCCAAGGTAGTGCAGGGCGATGGGCATGATCTCCGATGGTGAATCCAGCAGCGCCACGCCGCACTGTTTCAGCTTGGCGATGTTCTCCTCCTTGAAAATCAGGTCCCAGCTGTCGAGCGGGGCGTGATCACCCAGGGCGGCCTTGACCTTGGCCGGATTGAAGCCGATCAGCACGGTGCCGTACATGTAGGGCACGGCGAAGCGGTTACCCGGATCGTTGGCTTCGATCAGCTTCATGAGCTGCGGGTCCAGATGGCTCCAGTTGGGCAGCTTGCTGCGATCCAGCGGCTGGAACACGTCGGCCTGGATCTGCTTGGCAAGGAAGACGTTGGACGGCACCACCACGTCGTAGCCGGAGTTGCCGGTAAGCAGCTTGGCTTCCAGGGCCTCGTTGGTGTCGAAGATGTCGTAGATCAGCTTGGCGCCATTCTCCTTCTTGAAGTTGTCCAGGGTCTGCGGGGTGATGTAGTCGAACCAGTTGTACACGCGCAGGGTGCGTTCTTCAGCCAGGGCGCTGGTGGCGAGCAGGCCGCACAAGGCGGCGCCCAGCAGGCGGGGGAGTCTGTGCTTGATCAATTGCGGCAACCTTTGGATGTGATTTTTTGAGTCGCCGGCCGATAACTATCGGCAAGTCGGCAATATCTCCAAAGCAAATGCCGCGCCAATCTTTAAAAATGCCGATATATGTCGATTTAAAGTGGGTCCGCCGGGCTGTACGCAGGGGAGGGGATTACCGGGCGTAACGGTACATGGCACCCGGCTACCCACCTGGATGCACCGAATGTGTGCCCTGCAGTAGCCCGGATGCGATCCGGGGAAGCATCGGTGATGCCATCCAAGTCACTTGTGGGAGCTCATTGATTGGCGATTGAAATCGCTCCCGCCAGGATTAATCGGAAAGCGCCACTACTGCGTCCTTGGCGCCCATGCGTTGCGCCAGCAGCAGCGGGGTCACGCCATCGGCGTCGCGAGCCTGGGGATTGGCGCCGCGGGCCACCAGCAGACGGATCACCTCCACCCGGTTGAACATGGCCGCCATCATCAGTGCGGTCTTGCCGTCCGGGGTGGCGCCTTCCACGTCCGCGCCGAATTCCAGCAGCAATTCGATCATGGCCAGGTCGCCCTTGAAGGCGGCACCGGCGATGGGGCTCTGGCCGGCGCTGTTGCGCAGGTTGGCGTCACCGCCGTGCTGCAGCAGCAGGCGGGTCGTGTCGAGGTGGCCGTGGTAGCTGGCCAGCATCACCAGGCTGTCGCCCTTGTGCGAGCGGATATTGGCCGGCAGGCCCTGGGCCAGCAGTTGGCCAAGGCGTTCGCTGTTGCCCGAGCGGGCGAGGTCGAGGACCTCCTGGGCGAAGGCGAGGGTTTCATCATCCAGTTGTGGCTTCTGTTCCGTCATGTCAGCTCCCTTGTTCGGCTGGAAAACATGCCCTGCATGATAGGCATCGGCACCGCGAGAGTTGAGCCAAGAGAATCTATCGGGGGCATTGCCGCATTCAGCTGGCGCTGACCCGCACCAGCTGCCAGGCGGCGAAACCCAGCAGGACCACCCCGGCCGTGCGGTCGATCCATTGCATGGCGCGGGCGTCCAGGCGGTGGCGAACGGTGGCCACACCCAGGCTCAAGGCCAGCCACCAGAGGGCCGAGCCGCAGAATACGCCGAGGACCATCACCAGGCCGGACGTGGCCGACAGGGTTTCTCCGCTGGACAGGGTGGCGAAGATGGCGATGAAGGAAAGGATGGTCAGCGGGTTGCTCAGGGTCAGCAGGAACACCGACACGAAGGCCGGCAACGCCCGTGCCGGATCCCCGGCCCCGGCAGCGTGTTCGGACGGGGTGGCACGCAGCATCTTCAGGCCCATCCAGGCCAGGAACAGGGCGCCGGCCAGGGCGAGCGGGGTGGCCAGCGTCACGAAGCTGTGGGTGAGGGCGCCGATGCCGAAGGCGCCCAGTGCGCCGTAGCAGGCATCCGCCGCCGCCGCGCCCAGCCCGCTGATGAAGCCGATGCGCGCGCCATGGCCGAGGCTGCGCTGGATGCACAGCAAACCGATGGGCCCAACCGGGGCGGCGATGGACAGGCCGATAAGGACGGACTTGAGAAACAGCAGGGCTTCCATGCGGGGCTCCGGCGGCAATGGACATGGCCGACATTCTGCGCTGCACTGCTTCGGGCTTGAATGCAGGAACTACGGTTGTTTCCAGTCGGTGGCTGAAAAACTAACGAAATATCCGCGGGAGGCCTGAGATACATGGAACTGGATGCGAAGTCCTGGAAAATCCTGCAAACGGTGCAGGCCGAAGGCCGGATTTCCCTCACTGATCTGGCGGCGCGGGTGGCGCTGTCCCTGCCGGCGACGTCCGAGCGCCTGAAGCGCCTGGAAGAGGCCGGGGTGATCGAGGCATATCGCGCCGTGGTGTCGGCGGAGGAAGCCGGCTACGGGGTGATGGCGCTGATCGGCATGACCACCCCGCAGCCTGACAAGGCCCGTCTGATCGCCCAGTTGCAGCAGATGCCCGAGGTACTGGAGTGCCTCCACGTCACGGGCCAGGATTCCTTCATCCTGCGGGTGGTCACCCGCGATATCCGTCACCTTGAGCGCTTCGTCGGCAGCATCAACCACTTTGGCGAGACCCGCACCTCCATCGTCATGTCGGCGCCGATTCCGCTGCGTGGGCTGGAGCCGCCTCGCGACTGAGTTCAGGCGGAGCAGCGCAGCGCCTTGATGCCGTGCCGGGAGCGGGGCGCCAGCCTGAGTCGATGACCGGGGGCGATGCACAAGGTGCGAGGCTGGGTTAGATTCATACTCCCCGGAGTAATTGGCAGAAGAGGCAAGCAATGACCAACCAAGCGGTGGCCGCGCACCAGGATGCCATGCTCAAGCGTCTCGCCCGTATCGAAGGGCAGATTCGTGGCCTGCAGGCGATGATCCGCCGCGGTGATGACTGCGAGGCCATCGCCCAGCAGTTCAGCGCCTCGCGCAAGGCACTCGACCGCGCCTACCAGCAGATGCTGATGTGCCTGCTGGAAGACGCCATGCTCGACCCTGAGCAGGATGCCGGCGACACCCTCGGGCGTGTTCGCGCCATCTTCACCAAGTACACCTGAGCCGGGGCCGGCGCGGTGGAAATCCCGGTGAGGGATTTCCACCATCGGTGTCTTGCATGTCTTCGCTGGTGGATAGAAAAGCGCTATCCCCCCTACACGGCTGAGTGACTCGCGCGGCTGGATCATATACCCCTGGGAGTATATGATCGCGGCATTCGATTTCCCGTGGCCGCCGAGGCCAGGAGCCCCCGATGAGTATCGACTGGCCTGCCTTCACCCCATTGAGCGCCCTGGCCGGTGGCGCGCTGATCGGTCTGTCCGCCAGCCTCTTCATCCTCGCCAATGGTCGTATCGCCGGCATCAGCGGCCTTTTTGGCAGCCTGTTGCAGCGGGAGGGCGATGGCCTGGATGAGAAGGCTTTGTTTCTCCTGGGGCTGTTGCTGTCCCCCTTGCTCTGGATGGCCGTGGTCGGCGCGCCGCAAGTCAGGATTGAGACGGGCTGGCCGGCGTTGCTGGTCGCCGGCCTGCTGGTGGGTGTCGGTACCCGCTATGGCTCCGGCTGCACCAGTGGCCACGGCGTATGCGGGCTGGCTCGCCTGTCGCCGCGCTCGCTGGTGGCGACCCTGGCCTTCATGGCGACGGGGTTTCTCACCGCCTATGTGCTGCGGCACCTGATCGGGGGCGGCCAGTGAGCAGGCTCAGTGCATTTCTCGCCGGCCTGGTCTTTGGCCTGGGGCTGCTGCTGGCCGGAATGGCCGACCCCGCCAAGGTCCTTGCATTCCTCGATCTGGCCGGCGCCTGGGACCCTTCCCTGGCCCTGGTGATGGCCGGTGCCATAGCCGTGGCGCTGCCGGCCTTCACCCTGGCCAGGCGCTTGCCGGACTCCTGGCTGGGGCAGCCCGTCCGCTTGCCGGCAAGGCAGCCGCCTGACCGGCGATTGCTGGCCGGCAGCTTGCTGTTCGGTGTGGGCTGGGGCATTGCCGGAATCTGCCCGGGGCCGGCCCTGGTCCTGCTGCTGACCGGCCATTGGCAAGCCTGGCTGTTCGTCCTGGCCATGGCTGCCGGCATGTTCCTCTACGCAGTCCTGGAAGGTCGGTACAGGCGTTGACCTTGAATCTAAGCTGAAGAAACCAGGATTGGAGTGCGTCTTATGAACCCGCGCGTGGAAGCCTTCTTCGACCCGGCCACCTGTTCCTACAGTTACGTCGTCAGCGACCCGGAAGGCCTCCGCTGCGCCATCATCGACCCGGTACTGGATTATTGCGCCGCCAGCGGCCGTACCTCCTATACCGGGGCCGAGCGCATCGCCAGCCATGTGCGGATGCACGGCCTGGTGGTCGACTGGCTGCTGGAAACCCATGTCCATGCCGACCACCTGTCCGCTGCCGCCTGGCTCAAGCGTGAACTGGGTGGGCAGCTGGCCATTGGTGGCCTGATCACCCAGGTACAGGAGCGCTTTGGCGAGCTGTTCAATGCCGGCCAGGACTTCGCCACCGACGGTCGCCAGTTCGACCGGCTGCTGCACGACGGTGACCGCCTGGCGATCGGCAACCTGGAATTGCGCGCCCTCCACACGCCGGGCCACACACCGGCCTGCATGACCTATCTGGTAGGAGATGCCGCCTTCATCGGCGACACCCTGTTCATGCCTGACTACGGCACTGCCCGCTGCGACTTTCCCGGCGGCGACGCCCGTTCCCTGTATCGCTCCACCCGGCGCCTGTTCGAACTGCCGGACGCCACGCGCCTGTTCCTCTGCCACGACTACAAGGCGCCGGGGCGCGACGAGTACCGCTACGAGACCACGGTGGCCGAACAGCGCGCACGCAATGTCCATGCCCACGAGGGCGTCGACGAAGAGTCCTTCGTCGCCATGCGCATGGCTCGCGACGCCACGTTGGCGATGCCGGCGCTGATCCTGCCGGCGGTGCAGGTGAACATGCGTGCCGGGCAGTTGCCGCCGGCCGAAGCCAATGGCATCCGCTATCTGAAGATTCCGCTGGACGCCCTCTGAGGCTCCCGCTTGCGCACCGCCACAACGTCGATCAGGCCGAATCCTTGCATGCCGAGGGTCATGTCGTCCGGGGGCTGAAGGGCGGTTATAGGCCGATGGAAGGCGTGGGCTTCTTCGGGGAGGGACATAACCTTTCCGATACGACCTACGTCGCCACCACCGGGGGTGATCTCCAACGCCCCGATGCCCGGCGGCTCCGCGCGGGAGAGCTGCAGCCGATGACCAGCCGTGTCCCTCGTAGCAATGGCCGGCGTGCCCTGAGGTGGCCTCTGGTGGGCGCTTGCCTCTGGTTGTTCCTGTTGACCCTGTTCGGCACCGAGGTGGCCAGTGAGGAAGGGGCCGGGTTGGAGCATTCGTCCGACGAGGGGAGGGGCCAGGGTGCCATTACGGGACAAACGGACCGGGGACGGCGCGACAGGGGTTTATAATGGCGCTGTAATACTTTCCAGAGTCCAAGCACCCCCGCCCTCCTGCTGTATGCGCTCGTGCCAACTCTGGCCCGCGGTGGGGCCGGCAGCTTCCTGACCGGATGCCTGTCCCGCACACCCACCGAAGGAGAGAGGCGGCTCGCCCGGTCCACTCCGACACGGCCAGCGATCCCGTATCATTTCAAGCCCTTACGCTCCTCGGGCCACCTGGCCAGCCAGCCCTTGCGACAAGGGATCATGGACTACCCCTCTCTCCGCGCAGCGGCCACCCGCCTTTCCATGCTGCGGGTGCCTGAAAGGAGGTACATACATGAAAAGAACACTAGCCCTATCCATCCCCGTGCTGCTGCTCGCCGGAGCACTGGCTTCCACCGCCTTGGCCGTCGACCCCTTGTTGATGCCCGCGCCCCTGGCCGTCAATACCCTGGTGCAGTTCAAGGGTGGAATAGGCGTCATCCCGGTTTCCAGCGGTCAAGGTCTTGAGGCCATCGCGACCGTGGTCAACCGCAACATCGTGCGTGATGTGCAGCCCGCCGGGCAGATCTGGGTGATCCGCAAGTTCGATGCGCTGGTTGGCGTGGATGGCAGCATCCACGCTGTCGGACGCGGCCTGATACTTGGCGGTGGCAACAACATTGGCAGGGCAGCCGGACAGTCGGTTTTCGCCAGCCTGATCTGCGGTGCCGTGGCGCCCTTCACGACAAGCGACAGCAACCTGGCTGGCGTGCCGCTGACCGACGAAGGCGACTTCGTGATCAACGACGTGCTGACGCCGACCCCGCCAACCCCCTGCGACGCCCCTGTTCTGCTGATCCGCAATGCCGCCAATGGCGGCTGGTTCGCTGCGGGTATCCCGCGGGCCAATGTCGTTCCGGCTGAACCGGCAGTCGAACCGCCGGTGGACGAGGTGCCACCGGCAGCACCGGCCATGCCTTGAAGTCGTGACCTGATCTCCCACCTTCCCTTGGAGGGGAGGGTGGGGAAGAGGGTTGTCGCTGCAGTCCAGGGAATGGCGCAATCTCCCTCCAGGCCGAATGCCGGCCATTGCCGTTCGCACGACCAGCGGCCCATCCGGGCTGGTCAGCCGGCTATACTCGCCGCAATTTCCCTATCCCATGCAAGAGGAGGGTGCCGTGGACTACCTCGGCGCTTTACTGGCCATTTCCGGCGTGCTGGTTCTGAGTGTCGTCAGCCCGGGTCCGAATTTCGCCATCGTCACCTCCACCGCGACCCTGCGCTCCCGCCGCGCCGGCGTGGCCACGGGGCTTGGCCTGGCCGCTGCTTCCGCCACCTGGGCGCTGCTGGCCGTGGCCGGCCTGGGGTTGATCCTTATGCAGGTGGAATGGCTCTACCTGGGCATCAAGCTGGCCGGCGCCGCCTACCTGATCTGGATCGGCTTGCGGATGATCCTCGGTGCGCGCAAGCCGCCGGCCGCCACCCCCGACATGCTCGAATCCAGCGCCTTTGCCGCGGCGCGCAAGGGTTACCTGGTCAGCATGACCAACCCCAAGGCGCTGGCCTTCTACGGCAGCATCTTCGCCGTGATGGTCCCGACCCATGCTCCGGTGTGGTTCTACGCCGCCATTGTCGTCATCGCCGCGGCGGTCTCCGGGCTCTGGTACTGCGGCATGGCGGTGCTCTTCTCCAGCCCCGCCGTGCGCGGTGGCTTCCTGCGTTTCAAGACGGTCTTCGAGAGCCTGATGGGCGTGGTCCTGGTGGGGCTGGGCGGCAGGTTGTTGCTGGCTCGCTGAGATTATCTCCCTCGCCTTTCAGGGAGAGGGCCGGGGCATCAGCATGCTGATCGAACGGTTGCGCACCACTTTCCTGTAGGGGCGAATTCATTCGCCAAGGGCGGCGGAGCCGCCCCCTGGAGGTCATGGGGCGAACCTGCGGTTCGCTTGGCGAATGAATTCGCCCCTACAGGCCTTCTACAGGAAGATTCATGCTGGCTACGTAGTATTACGTAGTCGTGTTTCGTAGTTGTGCGAATGTCTCCGCGGGCGCTGGGCGCCGATAGTGTTGGCTGCCCTTATCCGGGCATAAACAACAACAAAAGTTGCCGCAGGTAACCCCCGGCGGCAGGAGACAATTCAATGACCCAACTGGCTACCCGAATTGCCTGGTTCGCCGTTGCCCTGCTGGGCGCATTCGCGCTGGGTACAGTGGCGCTGCGCCGTGGCGAAGCCATCAACGCCCTCTGGATCGTTACTGCTGCAACTGCGATCTACCTCGTTGCCTACCGTTACTACAGCCTGTTCATCGCCAACAAGGTGATGCAGCTGGACCCCACCCGTGCAACACCTGCTGTGCTGAATAACGACGGCCTGGACTACGTCCCGACCAACAAGCACATCCTCTTCGGTCACCACTTCGCCGCCATCGCCGGCGCCGGCCCGCTGGTGGGCCCGGTGCTCGCCGCGCAGATGGGCTACCTGCCCGGCACCCTCTGGCTGATCGCCGGTGTGGTCCTGGCCGGTGCGGTGCAGGACTTCATGGTGCTGTTCCTCTCCACCCGGCGCAACGGCCGCTCGCTGGGGGACATGGTCCGCGAGGAGATGGGCCGAATTCCGGGCACCATCGCGCTGTTCGGCTGCTTCCTGATCATGATCATCATCCTCGCCGTGCTGGCGCTGATCGTGGTGAAAGCCCTGGCCGAAAGCCCCTGGGGCATGTTCACCGTGATGGCGACCATCCCGATCGCGGTGTTCATGGGCGTGTACATGCGCTACATCCGCCCGGGCCGCATCGGCGAGATTTCCATCATCGGCGTGGTGCTGCTGCTGGCCTCCATCTGGCTCGGCGGCGTAGTGGCCGCCGACCCGGTCTGGGGCCCGGCCTTCACCTTCACCGGCGTGCAGATCACCTGGATGCTGATCGGCTACGGCTTCGTCGCCGCGGTGCTGCCGGTGTGGCTGATCCTCGCGCCGCGTGACTACCTGTCGACCTTCCTGAAGATCGGTACCATCGTCGGCCTGGCCATCGGCATCCTGGTCATCGCGCCCGAGCTGAAAATGCCGGCGCTGACCCAGTTCGTCGACGGCACCGGCCCGGTGTGGAAGGGCACCCTGTTCCCCTTCCTGTTCATCACCATCGCCTGTGGCGCGGTGTCCGGCTTCCACGCGCTGATCAGCTCCGGCACCACGCCCAAGCTGCTAGCCAACGAGAGCCACGCCCGCTACATCGGCTACGGCGGCATGCTGATGGAGTCCTTCGTCGCCATCATGGCCATGGTCGCCGCCTCGGTGATCGAGCCGGGCGTGTACTTCGCCATGAACAGCCCGGCCGCGCTGGTGGGCAGCGACGTCAATGCCGTCGCTGCCACCGTCAGCAGCTGGGGCTTCGCCATCACCCCGGAAGTGCTGCAGCAGACCGCCACCGATATCGGCGAACACAGCATCCTGGCCCGCGCCGGTGGTGCGCCGACCCTGGCCGTGGGCATCGCGCAGATCCTCCACCAGGTGCTGCCGGGTGAGAACACCATGGCCTTCTGGTACCACTTCGCGATCCTCTTCGAGGCGCTGTTCATCCTCACCGCGGTGGACGCCGGTACCCGTGCCGGTCGCTTCATGCTGCAGGACCTGCTGGGCAACTTCGTCCCGGCCCTGAAGAAGACCGACTCCTGGACCGCCAACGTCATCGGCACCGCCGGCTGCGTGGCACTCTGGGGCTGGCTGCTGTACCAGGGCGTGATCGATCCGCTGGGTGGCATCAACACCCTGTGGCCGCTGTTCGGCATCTCCAACCAGATGCTGGCGGGCATTGCCCTGATGCTGGGCTGCGTGGTGCTGATCAAGATGAAGCGCCAGCGCTATGTCTGGGTCACCCTGGTGCCGGCCGTGTGGCTGCTGATCTGCACCACCACCGCGGGCCTGATCAAACTGCTCGACCCGAACCCGGCCGTCGGCTTCCTGGCCCTGGCCAAGAAGTACAGCGATGCCGCAGCCGCCGGGCAGATCCTGGCGCCGGCCAAGGACATGGGCCAGATGCAGCATGTGATCTTCAACGCCTACACCAACTCGACCCTGACCGTGCTGTTCCTCTTCGTGGTGCTGAGCGTCCTGTTCTACGCCATCAAGGTGGGCCGCAGCGCCTGGATGAAGTCCGAGCGCAGCGACAAGGAATCGCCCTTCCAGCCGATTCCGGACGCTTGAGGAGTACCTGCGCATGTTCAATGACCTGAGCCGCATGGGTAAGTACCTCGGGCAGGCCGCCCGCATGCTGGTGGGCATGCCCGACTACGACAATTACGTCGAGCACATGCGCAGCAAGCACCCGGACAAGCCGGTAATGACCTACGATGAGTTCTTCCGCGAGCGGCAGGACGCCCGCTACGGCGGCGGCAAGGGACGCCCGATCCGCTGCTGCTGAACTCATTCCTGCGGTAACCTGAGCGCCACGCCTGTCGTGGCGCTCCTGTTTCCGGCTGCCGTAGGGTGGACATCGCTTTTCATGTCCACCATTCGTGGCCTGGCCGAGCTCCGCCGGTGGACCGATGAAGCGTGGTCCACCCTACGTTCGAATTTCGAGGATTACCTTGATGTCTGCCCATCTCCCCATTCCGGTCACCGTGCTCAGCGGCTTTCTCGGTGCCGGCAAGACCACCCTGCTGAAACATATCCTCAAGGCCGAGCACGGCCTGAAGATCGCCGTGATCGAGAACGAATTCAGCGAGACCCCCATCGACGGCCAGTTGCTCGGCGATGAGCCGGTGCAGGTGGTGACCCTGGCCAATGGCTGCGTCTGCTGTTCCATCCATGTGGAGCTGGAGAAGGCGCTGTTCCTCCTGCTGGAGCGCCTGGACGCCGGCGAGCTGGCCTTCGACCGCGTGGTGATCGAATGCACGGGCCTGGCCGACCCGGCACCGGTGGCGCAGACCTTCTTCGCCGACGAGGAGCTTTGCGAGCGCTATGTGCTGGACGGCATCATCACCCTGGTGGATGCGGTGAACGCCGAACGCCACCTGCAGGAAACCATCGCCCAGGCCCAGGTGGGGTTTGCCGATCGCATCCTGGTGAGCAAGCGCGACCTGGTGGACGAGGCGCATTTCGACGCCCTCTGCCAACGCCTGCAACGCATCAACCGCCGCGCGCCGATCCGCGTGGTGGACCACGGCCGTATCGACCTGGCCGAGCTGCTGGACGTGCGCGGCTTCAACCTCAACGCCGATGTCGGCCCGACGCTGAGCCTGCGCCCGCTGGCCCCGGCCGGCACGCCCGACCGCATCGGCACACTGGTGCTGAAAAGCGACCGCCCGTTGGACATGGACAGGCTCAGCAGCTTCATGGAAGGGCTGCTGGAGGAACACGGCAATTCCCTGTTGCGCTACAAGGGCGTGCTTTGCGTCGATGGCGAGCCCCGCCGCCTGGTGTTCCAGGGCGTGCTGCGGCTCTACGGCTTCGACTGGGACAGCGAATGGGCGGCTGGCGAAGCGCGGGAGAGCGTGATGGTCTTCATCGGCGACCAGTTGCCGGAGGAGAAGATCCGCGCGGGGTTCGAAGCGGCGCAGGTGTGAGACGGCGCAATCGCGAATGAATTCGCTCACAACTGTGCTGGTCGTTTTTCTGGCGCTTCGGCTGCGGGGGGCGGCAGAGCCAGTAGGGGCGAATTTATTCGCCAAGGGCGGCGAAGCCGCCCCATGAGGCCTTGCAGGCCGAACCTGCGGTCCGGTTGGCGAATGAATTCGCCCCCACAAGAAAGGCCATTCGTGCCAGAACGAGAAAGCCCGCCGGATGGCGGGCTTCTTCGTCCGGAAACGCTTACCAGAGCGGCACGACGTAGCTGAGGATCAGGCGATTCTCGTCAATGTCGTTGGTGAAGTTGGAGCGCACCGTGGCGTTGCGCCACTTGATGCCGAAGTTCTTCAGCGCGCCTTCCTGGAACACGTAGGCGATGTCGGTGTTGCGTTCCCATTCCTTGCCGTCGGAGAGGGTGGCGCCACGGTCGACGTTGTCGCCGGACAGGTAGCGGGTCATGAAGGTCAGGCCGGGAATGCCGAGGCTGGCGAAGTTGTAGTCGTAGCGGGCCTGCCAGGATTTCTCGTCCTTGTTGGCGAAGTCGCCGATCTGCACATAGTTGACCAGGAAGGGGTCGGTGCCGTTGATGTAGGCGAAGCCGGTGTCGCCGCTCATGCTCTGGTAGCCCAGGCCCAGGGCGTGGCCGCCGAGGGCATAGGTGAACATGGCGCCGAACGCCTTGTTGTCGACGTTGCTGGTGCCCTCGTCGGTGGAGCGGGCGAAGCGCAGGTCGCTCTTGAAGGACTGCTTGTCGCCCAGCGGCAGCAGGTGTACGGCGCTGAAATAGTGCTGCTTGTAGAACTCGTCCAGTTCACCGTAGTGGTAGCCGGTGGTGAGGCTGTCGTTCCACTTGTAGCTGGCACCGGCGAAGTTGAACGCGTCGCTGGTGGTGCCGCGGCGGAAGGTGATGCCGCGGGCGCCGCCGTTGGCGATGGTCATGTCCTCGTAATCGGAGGAGTCGCGCTGGTTGACCTCCTTGAGCTGGCCGGCGTCGAAGGTCAGGCCCGCGAGCTCCATGGAGTTGAGGTGACCGCCCTGGAAGGTCTGCGGCAGCAGGCGCGAGTCGTTGTACTGGACGACCGGGAGCTTGGGCAGCAGGGTGCCGACCTTGAGCACGCTTTTCGAGGCGCGCAGCTTGGCGGTGAGGCCGAGCTCGCCGTATTCGTCCTGGGCGCGGCCGGTCTCGCGGTCACGCTTCAGCAGGCCGGTATTACTGCGGTCGGGGCTGGAGTCGAGCTTGACGCCGAGCAGGCCGAGGGCATCGACGCCCACGCCGACGGAGCCTTCGGTGAAGCCGGACTCGTAGCGCAGGAGGAAGCCCTGGGCCCATTCCTCGGCCTTGGCCTGCGGTGCGTTGTCCTGACGGAAGTCGCGGTTGAAGTAGAAGTTGCGCAGTTCCAGGCTGGCCTTGCTGTCCTTGACGAACTCGGCCTGGGCGGGTGAAGCCGCACCAAGGGCGGTGCCGGTCAGCAGGAGCAGGGAAGAATAGAGACGGGTATGACGGGGCATGTTCATATCTCTTGTTATTGTGGAAGCGGGTGAGCTGGCGAGCCGCAGCAGGGGCCAGCACAGCCGCGCAACTATTCACGGGCGAGCCGCCCATTGATATGCGCTGTTCTACCGACACCGGATGCGTAGAACTACCGAGCTCCGGCTCGGCCGCGCGATGAAGTGAGTGACCATGCAACTCAAGTACAAGATCGTGACGCTCAGCGTCCTGCCGCTCATCGTTTCCGTGCTCTTCATCTGCGTCCTGGTCTTCGCCCAGAGCCAGAAGCTGGAAGAAGAGCAGGCAAGGCTGGTGGAGAGCAGCATCATGGCCGCCAAGAAGGCCGAGCTGAAGAACTACCTGCAACTGGCCCTGAGCCTGATCTCGCCGCTATACCAGAGCGGTCGCGACGACGAAGAAGCCCGGCAGCAGGCGTTGCGCATGCTGTCGCGGGCGAGTTTCGGCCTGGATGGCTACTTCTTCGTCTACGACCGCCACGGCAAGAACCTGATGCACCCCCGGCAAGCGAACCTGGTGGGCAAGGAACTCATCGGCATGAAGGACAAGAACGGCCTGCCGGTGATCCAGGCGCTGCTGGAGAGCGCCCAGCGGGGCGACGGCTACCAGCTCTACACCTGGGAGAAACCGTCCTCGGGGCAGGTGACCGAAAAGCTCTCCTACGTGGTGATGCTGGACCGCTGGGGCTGGATGCTCGGTACCGGCATCTATATCGACGACGTCGAGGTGGCCACCCTCAAGTCCCGCCAGGAAGTGGCCTCAGGGGTGCTGACCACGGTGCTGGCGATCGCCTCCTTTTCACTGATTGCGGTGCTGGTGGTGTTCACCGGCGGGCTGATGCTGAATTTCACCGAGCATCGCCTTGCCGACCGCAAGCTCTCCGCCCTCAACCAGCGCATCGTCCACCTGCAGGAAGAAGAGCGTTCGCGGGTTTCCCGCGAGCTGCACGACGGCATCAGCCAGCAATTGGTGTCCATCAAGTTCCAGTTCGAGCTGGCCAGCCTGGAGCTGGAGAACGGGCAGGGCAGGGGGCTGGACAACCTGCGCGCGGGCACCGCACGCCTGGGCGAGGCCATCGGTGAAGTCCGGCGCATCTCCCACGACCTGCGGCCGTCGCTGCTGGACACCCTTGGCCTGTCGCCGGCCATCGACCAGCTGGTGCGCGAGTTCGAGCAGCGCACCTCGATCCGTACCCAGTACGAGCGCGAGTTGGACGACGCACAGGTCGACAAGGATGTATCCGTCACACTGTTCCGCATCATCCAGGAGGCATTGGCCAACATCGAGCGCCATTCCCGGGCCAGCGCCGCTATAATTTCGCTCACCACATCGAAGCGCGCCATCGCCCTGCGGGTGGAAGACAACGGGGTGGGATTCGACCCCGGCCTGATGGACAGAAGCCAGGGAATCGGCTTGCGCAACATCAGGGAGCGGGTCGACCACCATCGTGGGACCTTCGCCGTTTCCTCCTATCACGGCCGCACGGAGCTACAGGTCGAGATACCCGTGCAAAGAGCTTGATCGGCTCTCCCAGCAGAAGAACCAAGAGGCCGTGATGAGCTTTCCCCGACCCATCAGAATTGCGCTGATCGACGACCATGTGCTGGTGCGTGACGGCGTGAAAGCCCTGCTCTCGGCGATGCCGCATTTCGAGGTGGTGGCCCAGGCCGAGTCCGGCGCCGAAGCCCTGGAGCTGGTGGCTTCCACCGAGCTGGACCTGCTGCTGGTGGACGTCGGCCTCAAGGACATGAACGGCCTGGAGTTGACGCGCAAGCTGTGCGGCCTGTATCCGGGCATCAAGATCCTCATCCTCAGCATGTACGACAACCAGGAGTACGTGCGCACCTCCATCAACGCCGGCGCCTTTGGCTATGTGCTGAAGAACGCGCCTTCCACCGAGCTGATCGCCGCCATTGAGGCCATAGTCGCCGGCGGCAGCTTCTACAGCCCGGAAATCGCCCGCAAGCTGGCCACCAATATCCGCGACGAGAACGAGCTCACCCCGCGGGAACTGCAGGTCCTCTCCATGCTCGCCAAGGGCCTGAACAACAAGGAAGTCGCCCGCGAGCTGGATATCAGCGTGCGCACGGTGGAAACCTACCGTCTGAGCATTCGCCGCAAGCTGAATATTGACACCCCCGCTGCCCTGGTGAAATACGCCCTGGAGCATGGGCTGATCTCGATCTAGGGCGGTGGATAGAAAAGCGCTATCCACCCTACACGGGAGAGAACATGTAGGTTGGCGCCGAGCGCAGCGAGGCCCAACGGAGCGATGCCGACCCTGGCTTGTTGGGCTTCGTTCCTCAGCGCCAACCTACGGCGGGTTGACTAGAACAACACCATCTGCCGGTCGATCAATGAGCTGAAGTCATCCCCCACGAAGGGCAGGATGGCATCGGCCACTGGCTGTAGCTGGCGGGTCAGGTAGTGGTCGTAGTCGATGGCCGAGCGGCGGGCTTCCAGGGGCTCGGGGCCGTTGACGGTGATCAGGTAGCTGATCCAGCCGCCGTTCTGGTATTGGCGCGGGCGGCCCTGCCGGTCGTTGAACTCGTCGGCGATGCGTGCGGCGCGGACGTGGGGCGGCACGTTGCGGGTGTAGTCGTCCAGCTGGCGGCGCAGGCGCTTGCGGTAGACCAGCAGCTCGTCCAGTTCGCCGGCGAGGGTCTGCTGCACGTATTGGCGCACGTAATCCTGGTAAGGCTGGCGATTGAAGATGCGCTGGTAGAG
This sequence comes from Metapseudomonas cellulosilytica, assembly GCF_049334135.1. Classification (NCBI taxonomy): domain Bacteria; kingdom Pseudomonadati; phylum Pseudomonadota; class Gammaproteobacteria; order Pseudomonadales; family Pseudomonadaceae; genus Metapseudomonas; species Metapseudomonas cellulosilytica. The sequence continues at coordinate 19,718 of NZ_JBHZGN010000038.1, forward strand.
CTCCTGCTGGAATTGCTGGGCCAGGGGCGACCAGTCGGTGCGCACGGTTTCCAGGCCCTTGAAGATCATTTCCCGGCTGCCGTCCGGGCGTTGCACCAGGCCGGCATAGCGTTTCTTGCTGCCTTCCTCGGCGCCGCGGATGGTGGGCATTAGGAAGCGCTGGTAATGGGTTTCGAACTGCAGCTCCAGGGCGCTTTCCAGGCTGTATTCCTGCTTCAGGTGCTCGCGCCACCACTGGTTGACCCGCTGCACCAGGTGGCGGCCGATGCGTGCGGCTGCCTCCTCTTCGTGGGGTCGCTTGAGCCAGACGAAGGTGGAGTCGGTGTCGCCGTAGATCACGCTGTAGCCTTCGGCCTCGATCAGCTCGCGGGTGCGGCGCATGATCTCGTGGCCGCGCATGGTGATGGAGGAGGCCAGGCGCGGGTCGAAGAAGCGGCAGCCGCTGGAGCCGAGCACGCCGTAGAAGGCGTTCATGATGATCTTCAGCGCCTGGGACAGCGCCTTGTTGCCATCGCGCTTGGCCGCCTCGCGACCCTGCCAGACCCGCTCGACTATGGACGGCAGGCTGTGCTGGGTGCGGGAAAAACGCGCTCCCCGAAAGCCCGGCACCGAGTGTTCGTCGTCCGGCTGGCGCAGGCCTTCGATCAGCCCCACCGGGTCGATCAGGAAGCTGCGGATGATGGAGGGGTAGAGGCTCTTGTAGTCCAGCACCAGCACCGATTCGTAGAGGCCGGGGCGCGAGTCCATGACGAAGCCGCCGGGGCTGGCCTCAGGAAGTTTCTCGCCGAGGTTGGGGGCGACGAAGCCCTGGCGGTGCATCAGTGGCATGTAGAGGTGGGTGAACGCCGCCACCGAGCCGCCGCTGCGGTCGGTGGCGAGACCGGTGACGGTGGCCCGTTCGAGGAGGAAGTCGAGCAGCCCGGTCTTGTCGAAGATGCGCGTGACCAGCTCGCAGTCCTTGAGGTTGTAGCGCGCCAGGGCGGGCTTGTCCTCGGCGAACATGCGGTTGATTTCGTCCATCCGCTGGTAGGGCGTGTCGATCGCCTTGCCTTCGCCGAGCAGCGTCTGGGCGACGCTCTCCAGGCTGAAGGAGGGGAAGCTCCAGGTGGCCGAGCGCAGGGCTTCGATGCCGTCGATGATCAGCCTTCCTGCGGCCTCGGCGAAGAAGTGATTGTTGCCGCTGCCATGCTCGCGCCAGCCCATGGGGTCGCCACCACGGCCCAGGCGCAGCGGCACCTTCAGCTTCTCGGCATGGGCCTGCAGTACACGCAGGTCGAACTGCACCAGGTTCCAGCCGATGATGGCGTCCGGATCGTGCACGGCCAGCCACTGGTTAAGCGCCTCCAGCAGCTCGGCGCGGCTATCGCGGTATTCCAGTTGGAAGTCGATGTCGCCGGCATCGCCATTGGCCGGGCCGAGCATGTAGACCTGGCGCTGGCCGCAGCCCTCCAGGGCGATGGAGTAGAGCTCGCCGCGCTCGGTGGTTTCGATGTCCAGGGACACCAGCTTCAGGCGTGGGCGGTAGTCGGTGTCTGGCTTGAACTGGACGTCCAGCAGCAGTCCGCTGGCGTCCGACGTGCCGCTGAACAGTACCGGCGCCGTGATGAAGCGCTCCATCAGGTAGCGTTCCGGCGGGCGTATGTCGGCCTCGAAAACATCGACGCCGGCCTTGCGCAGCGCCTTGTCCAGGCGCATCAGTTGGCGGTGCTGCTTGCAGTAGAGGCCCAGTACCGGGCGATGCTGAAAGTCCTGGAGGTCGAGGGGGCGCAACTCCGCATCGCGCTCGCCTGCGAGAATGGACTCGGCGCGTTCTCGGTGCGCGGCAGGGATGAAGGCGACCGAGATCTGCGGCGGCAGGCGCACCTGTACCGGGCCGGCGTCGGTGGCCAGCCAGAACTCCACCTCCGTGCCTTCGGGCGCATCTTTCCAATGCCGGGTCAGGACGAACCCTTGCCTCAATTCCACACCTTCAACCCCAAACCGATCTCATCCGAGGATTCTACCTGCCATCGCTTTTGGGCGCGCCTTGGACAAGATGGTCGACACATTGTTCAAACAGCCTTAGGAAAGAGAGCTAAGACATTGAATTGACAGCATACTGTTTATCCGAAGAGTCCGATTTTTCCTGGCCTGCACGGGCGTTATTCATTATTCTCCCCGGCCTTTTCCATAGGCCCTGGAGACCACCATGCTGGACAACACCCTCGTACAACTTGAACAACTCGTCAGCGAACTGCTGGAACAGAACCAGGCCATCGCCGACGACAACGCGCGAGTTCGCGCCGAGCTGCGCAAGGCCCGTGAAGAGAACGACAGCCTGCAACTGGCCATGCTGGAGCAGGAAGAGAAGAGCAACGCCACCGCCGAGCGCCTGCAGGCCCTGGTCCGCCGCGTCAGCGAGAGCCGCGCCAGCGCATGAACAACGACGGCATCCGCGTACTGCGCATCCTGGGGCGCGAATACAGCATCAAGGCGCCGCCCGGCGAAGAGCGGGTGCTGCAGGACGCCAGCGCGATGCTGCAGGCGGAGATCGCCGCCAACAAAAAGAAGTTCCCCTACGTCACCGCCAGCGAGCTGGTGGTGCTTTCCGCGCTCAACCTCTGCGCCCGCCAGTTGAACGCCCCAGCTGCGCCCGTGGAGGTGGCCGACGCCACCCAGCGCATCGCCGTGCTCAACCGGCGTATTCGCGAGCAGCTGGATTCCCGGGACGATTGAGCCTGCGATCCGCTGAAGATTTGTGTGGGGGCGAATTCATTCGCGAATGAATTCGCCCCCACAGTGCGTAGTCCGGATGCTGCCCGATGGTGGAAAGAAGAGCGCTTTCCACCCTACGAAACTTTATTGGGTGGGTAGGGTGGAAATCCACGAGGTGGATTTCCACCGAAGGGCTCAGCGGATGACGCGCAGGATATCGGCGCGGTTGATCTCGGTGCGACCGTCTTCGTACCAGGCCGGAATGGCTTCCTTGAGCAGCTCCTTGTCGCCTTCCAGCTTGAACGGCTGGGTGTAGCGCTTCTTGCGGTAGGCGTAGATGTAATAGGTGCCGTCGCGATAGAGGATGCGGTCGAAGGTGTAGAAGCCGATGTGCGAGCCGTTGCAGCGCGCGGTCAGCACCACGTCGCCTTCCTCGTAGGGCAGGGCGCCTTCTGCGCATTCATAGGTGAAGAATTCACGGACATCGTCCCAGGCCACGCCGTCGCTGCTGGACTTGAGGTGGTTGCGCGCCTCGTCCTCGGACTGCTGCGAGTGATCGCTGTACCAGATGAACAGCGGGATGCTCTGGTTGGTGTCGTCGCCCAGCCAGCCTTCGCTGTCGAGGTATTCGGCGGTGCGCGCCAGGCCCGCCTGCATGCGGCGGTGGCTCTGCCTGTAGCTGTCCAGGGCGTCTTCGAAGGCCTGGGAGTGGTTGCAGACCAGCACACCGTCGGTGCTCTTGAGTGCCTGGACCCGCGCCAGGTAGGCGTCGTACAGGGTGGCATCGGTGATCAGGGTACAGGTGTCGCGCACCAGGCTCACGCCCACTTGGGTGAGGTTGGCGCTGCCGAGGATGACGACGTCCGGCTCGACCAGGTAGAGCTTCCAGTTGACGCTCGCCTGGTAGCGGAAGTCCACCGACAGGGCCAGGGCGGGGTTGGCTTCGTTGAGGCAGTGCTCGATGAAGTCGGGGGAGGTCAGCGAGTTGATGCTACCGACCAGGATGTCCAGCTGGTTGTCGTTCTCGATCAGCTGGTCGATCAGAGGCTCGGTGCCGCTGGCGAAGGCGGAAACTATCGTGATCTTCTTTCCGCTCAGCTCACCCAGATAGCTCTCAAGGCTGTCTTCGTAATCCAGAATTTCCATACAGTCTCCAGCGACATCATTTTTGCAATTGCGCCATTTTCGCACAGGCAACGCCTTTGGCCAGTGCCCGCAGCGTTCCGCGGGCACGCTGCGATACTGTGACGCTCGACCTGCGCTCCAAAGCACGGGCTTTTGGGGCCGGAGAGGGTGTCCGAGGGAGCCTCAGCCGTTGCTTTCGGCGAATTCTCGCAGGGCGTCGCCGTCCAGGCGGTAGCGCACCCATTCATCCTGGGGCAGGGCACCGATGGAGCGGTAGAAATCGATGGCCGGCTGGTTCCAGTCCAGCACGCTCCATTCCAGGCGGCCGCAGTCGTTGGCGCGGGCTTCACGGGCGATTTCCCGCAATAGCCGGCGGCCGGCGCCGATGCCACGCTGTTCCGGCGTGATGTACAGGTCTTCCAGGTAGATGCCGTTGCGGCCCAGCCAGGTGGAATAGCTGTAGAAGTACACCGCGTAGCCGATCGGCCGGCCGTCCAGCAGGCACATCAGTGCCCGGGCCGGGGCGTTGTCGGCGAACAGGCTGCGCAGGATGTCCTCGACACTGGCCTTGACCTCGTGGCCGGCCCGCTCGTAGACCGCCAGCTCGGTGATGAAGTCGAGTATCTGTTGGGCATCGTTGGGCTGGGCGGGGCGGATCTCGAGGGACACGGGATATCTCCATGGGCAGATGAAGCCGCCATGCTAGTGCCTTCGCCCGGCGGCATGAAGCGATTTCCATGCCGCAACCGCTAAGCTTTGACGGAGACCCGGCCTGCGGAGGGCGAGGGCGTGATCCTGTTGGCGAGTGTTCTTCTGGCCCTGCTGATGGGCTATGCCGTACAGCGTGGCGGCACCTGCCTGGTGGCCGCGCTGGAAGAACTGGTGGGCAAGCACCGCTGGACCCGGCTGCGGGCCCTGCTGGAGACCTCCATCTGGGTGCTGGGCGGGTTCGTCCTGTTGCGGGCCTTCGATCGGCTGCCCATGGTGCCCATGGGCTATCCGCTGCATTGGCATGCCGCCCTGGGTGGGGCCTTGCTGGGCGTCGGTGCCTTTATCAACGGTGGCTGTGCCTTTGGCGTGGTGGCACGTATCGGCTCCGGGCAATGGGCCTGGCTGGCGACGCCGCCGGGCTTTCTCGCCGGCTTCGCCCTGGCCGGTCGCAGCCTCGGCGTGACTTCGGCCATGCCGGTGGCGATCCCGGACTGGTTGCAGCAGGTACCCATCGGCCTGGTGCCGCTGATCCTCGCGGCGACGGTGGCGCGCCTGGGCTGGCTGGCCTGGAACCGGCGCAATGGATCGGCCGATGCGTCCATCTGGACGCCGCACCATGCCACCATCGTGCTCGGCATCGCCTTCCTGCTCCTGTTCGTCTGCGTGGGTGCCTGGGCCTATACCGACATACTGGCCGAGCTGGCCACGGGACGCTTCATGGAGTTGGGCCTGCGCGGCCTCCTGCTGCCGGCGATGTTCGCCGGCGCGCTCCTGGGCGGCTGGACGGCCGGGAATTGGGAACATCGCTGGCCCAGTCTGCCAACCCTCGCGAGGTGCTTCTGCGGCGGGGTGTTGATGGGGCTGGGCTCCAGCATGGTGCCGGGCGGTAACGACAGCCTGATCCTGTTCGGCATGCCGCTGCTCTGGCCCAACGCCTGGCTGGCCTTCGCCTGCATGTGCCTGGTGGTGGTGCTTGCGCTCTGGTTGGTGGCTTTGGGTAGAAGGGTGTTTCAGTGAGGGGCGTCCTGCTTTTGCAGGGTGGAAATCCCTTCGGGGATTTCCACCATCGGCGTCGCGGTCCGCCCGGCAGGTGGATAGAAGAGCGCTATCCACCCTACACGGCTGATGACGAAGTGCTCGGGCAGGCCGATCCGCAGTAAGGAAAAAGCCCGGCGCTTGCCGGGCTTCTTCCTTACTGCGGTGGCGCTCAGGCGGCGTGGTCGAACGCCTTGCCCTTGGCCTTGCGCTCCACCTGCTGGCGGCAGGCTTCACCGAAGGCTTCGAAGATCTTCACCGAATCGGGGTTCTTCGCGGCCTGCCATTCCGGGTGCCATTGCACTGCGAAGAGGAAGGGCGAAAGGCTCGGCGCGTGGATGGCTTCCACCAGGCCGTCTTCGGCGTGGGCGATGGCCTCGATGCCCTTGCCGAGGGTTTTCAGGCCCTGGCCGTGCAGCGAGTTGACGCGGATCTCGTCGGTGCCCAGCACTTTCTGCAGCCAGCTGCCTTCCTGCACGCGCACGCTGTGCACGGCGCTGTACTGGACGTCCACCGGATCCTCGGGGTTTTCGCGGTGGTCGTTGAGGCCGGGCTCGGCGTAGAGCTTCTGGTACATGTCGCCGCCCAGGGCGACGTTGATTTCCTGCATGCCACGGCAGATGCCGAATATCGGCAGGCCGCGCTCGATGGCAGCGCGAATCAGGGGCAGGTCGAAGAGGTCGCGATCCTTGTCCTGACCTTTCTCCGGGGTCAGGTTTTCCTGGCCGTAGAGGGTCGGGTCGATATTGCTGCCGGCACCGGTGAGGTACACGCCGTCTGCCATATCGAGGTACTGCTCGAGGTCCTCGCTGCCGCAGCAGGTGGGCACGAGGACCGGTACACATTCGGAGATCTCTACCAGCGGGACGATGTACTTGTGGGTCATCACCTGGTAGTCGTGGCCCTTGCGTTCCTGGGCGCCCATGGACATCAGGACGACCGGTTTACGAGTGGTCTGTTTCTTATTGCCAATGTTGCTGTTGGACATATTTCACCTTGGGACAGGCTCAGCCTATCGTTGCTGTGCAGGCGCGCCGGTGAGGGTTGGCGCTACCTGAGGTCCCGAGCACTGCCGGCCATCGTCGGGGCGATTTCCGGTCGAAACCTGCGATATAGCCTGCCAGAGCCGTTAAATATGTCAAACGAACCCGACGGAAAACGTAAAAAATAATGGCCGATTTTTATCGGTTTTTCACGCCTAACTATTTGATATATAAAGAAAAATAACCTTTATCAAAAATATTTTCAGGTTCAGCATCTAAAACGAGTGTTCAGAATGCTGGACTTTTGCTCCTGGTGTCGAAAGCCCCGTTTTAGCGCCTGGGGCGACACTTCTGCACTTGCCCCGCCGTAGGGTGCGCCATGTGTTCCGATCACGGGATCAGCTTCTGCGCCCCGTTCGACCATTGGTGCGCGCGGCGCACCCTACCGGGTCAGCTCGGTCGCCCCCACCAGGCACCACCCCGCGACTTCTGGCCTGGCTGCGCCTTTCATGCGATTTTCTGCGCGCATGAATCGCAAGGCAGCCCTTACATGAATAACCCTGCAATACCGCTTTTCTCCCGCGTCACCACCCTCGCCGCGCTGCTGGCACTTGCCGCCTGCGGCACCCAGCGCCCGGAGGAGCCGGTGCTGCGGCCCGCCGACGTGCGCGCCAAGGTAGTCAAGCTGATGCCGGCCAAGGTGCCGGACCGCCAGGGCTGGGCCGCCGATATCCAGGCCGCCTTCGCCGCCCAGGACATCCGCCCCAGCAATAGCAACCTCTGCGCCGTGCTGGCGGTGGCCGAGCAGGAATCCACCTACCAGGTGGACCCGCGGGTGCCGGGGCTGGCGAAGATCGCGCGCCAGGAGATCCAGCGCCGCGCCGGACGCCTGCATGTGCCGGCGATCCTGGTGAATTCCGCGCTGAAGATCGATTCGCCCAGCGGCAAGAGCTACGAGCAGCGCCTGTCGTCGGTGCGCACGGAGAAGGAACTGAGCGCCATCTTCGACGACTTCATCGGTATGGTGCCCCTGGGGCAACGCCTGTTCGGCAACTTCAACCCGGTGCATACCGGCGGTCCCATGCAGGTGAGCATCGCCTTCGCCGAAGCCAATGCGAAGGACTATCCCTATCCGGTCAAGGGTTCCATCCGCCAGGAGGTCTTCACCCGGCGTGGCGGCCTGTACTTCGGCATCGCCCACCTGCTGGGCTATCCGGCCAGCTACCCGAAGCCCCTGTACCGCTTCGCCGACTTCAATGCCGGCTGGTACGCCAGCCGCAACGCCGCCTTCCAGAATGCCGTGAGCCTGGCTTCCGGGATTCCGCTGGCCCTGGATGGCGATCTGGTGATCCACGGTTCCAGCAAGGCCGGTGCCACGGAACTCGCGGTGCGCGCCTTGCAAAAGAAGCTGGACCTCAGCGACTCCGCCATCCGCCGCGACCTGCTCAGGGGCGACCGACTGGAGTTCGAGGAAACCGGCCTTTACCAGCGGGTCTTCGCCCTGGCCGAGAAGGTCGAGCGGCGCAAGCTGCCCCGCGAAGTGATGCCGGGCATCGATCTGAAGAGTCCGAAGATCACCCGCAAGCTCACCACCGAGTGGTTCGCCAAACGGGTGGACGAGCGCTATCAGCGCTGCATGAAACGCGCCTCGGGGAACTGATGCCCGTCCAGGCCGGCGCTTTCGATCTCGTCGGCCACCAGGCTCTGGATGCGCCAGAGGTTGCGATCGCGGATGCCGTGTTCCTCCAGCATGGTGACGGTGCGGAACAGGTACTGGGCTGCCGACCCCCAGTGGCCGGCGGCCCGTGCCAGCACATGGGCGACCCGGTCCGGCGGCAGCCTGCCGGCATAGGCATTGCCATCGCGGGCCGCGACGAACGCCAGGGCGCGCAGCAGGCCCTTGTTGGTCCGTACGCCGATCCAGCGCGGTACGTTGGTGGGCGGGTTGGCGTCGATTTCACGGACCAGCAACTGCGTCAGCTGCGTGGCGTGGTCCCGGGGTGGCAGCCGGTAGACCAGGCCCTGGCAACTGCCGCCCCGGTCCAGGGCCAGCATCAGTGCGGGAAACTCCCGCGTGCCGCGCCAACGGGTCAGCTTCAGGCAGAAGGATCGGTGCCAGCCGAAGGCCGTTGCGGGGCAGCTCTCGAGAAAGTCGAACTCCGGGTTCCAGATCAGCGAACCGTAGGCGAACACCCATAGCTCGTCCGGTCGGTAATCGCCCAGGAGCGCATCGGCCATGGCGGCGAATTCGTCCTCGGTATGTTCCCGCGTACCGGGCTCCGGCCCCGGGTCCGCCTCCATGCGTTCGACCCGGGCAACAAGCTCGGCGGTCAGCTTCCTGGCTCTGTGCGCCATGTCGGCTCCACCCTCGCTGTGGCTGGATAGTGGAGCCTAGCCGAAGCGGCGCGGGGGGGCCGGCGCCGGGTTCAGATCACTTGCGCATAACGACTATTTCGCCGCGGGTGCGCCCCCCTGCATCAGGCCACTGGCGGCGGCGCTGCTTCGGCCTCCAGCTCCGTCCACAGCAGTCGCGCCGGCGCCGACAGCGGCGCACCGCGGCGCACCACCACGGAGAACGGTTCGCTGCGCGAGCGCAGGTGCAGAGGCAGGGCGGCGAGGCTGCCGAGGTGGATGGCTTCGTCCGCCACTTCCCGGGGCATCAGGGCGACCAGATGCGGGTTCTGTCGCAGCAGCATCAGGGTGGTGAGGGTGGACGCGGTCTCCACGGGATAGCGCGGAAACTCCAGGCCCGCCTGGCTGAATTCCCGTTCCAGGACCAGGCGCATGGGCATGTTGGCCGGGTAGACCACCCAGGGATAACCCGCCAGCTCCGGCAGTTCCAGCGCTTCGGTAGCGGCCAGGGGATGGGCAGGATTGGCCACTACCCGCAAGGGCTCCTCGTACAGCGGCAGGCAATCGTAGGCATCCGGCCGCGGGCTGACACTGGTGCGGCAGATGGCGAGGTCTAGCCGGCCCTGGTCGATCAGGCCCAGCAGGCGCGCGCTGGTGTCTTCCACCACTTCCACCGCCAGTTCCGGCTGGGCGTCCCGCAGGCGCTGCAGGCTGCGCACCAGCAGCGGCACCGCGCCCATCACCGCACCCACCGAGAGGCGGCCCCCCTGGCCCTGGAGGATGCCGATCATCTCTTCCCGCAGGTGCGCCAGGTCGGTGTGGATCAGCCGTGCGTAGCGAATGGCGCAACGTCCCAGGTCGTTGGCCTCCAGGCCCTGGCTGGTGCGGTTGAACAGGCGCATGCCGAAGGCCGCCTCGATCTCGTTCAGGGCCTTGGTGGCGCCGGGCTGGGTAATGGCCACCTGTTCGGCGGCCTTGTGCAGCGAACCCTGTTCGTCCAGGGCGATGAGCAGCCGCAGCTGTTTCAGGCGCAGGCGGGAAACCAGGGCGGGGAGGGAAGCGATCATGAGGGGGATGACCAAAAGTTATCGCGGGATCAGAAGCTCTCATTAGGCAGGCCGCCGGGGGATTCGTAAAGTCCCGGCCAACACCCCGTAACGAGAGTCATCGCCATGAGACTGATCCAGTTCGAGAGTGCCTGCGGCCAGCGCCATGTGGGCGTGATCGAGGGCGAACAGGTGCAGCAGGTGCGCGGCGCCACCACCACCCGCGCCCTGGCCTTGGCCGCCATCGCCGCCGGCCGCGGCCTGCAGGACGAAGTGCTGGCCCGCGGCACTGAACCCGGCCCCAGCTACCCGGAACTCCTGGAGGCCGGCCGCGTGTTGCCGCCGCTCGACCATGAAGACCCGGCCCACTGCCTGGTCAGCGGCACCGGCCTGACCCACCTGGGCAGTGCCTCCACCCGCGACAAGATGCACCAGCAGAAGGCCCAGGACGAGGCCGCCATGACCGACACCATGCGCATGTTCAAATGGGGCGTGGAAGGCGGCAAACCCGGCGCCGGCAAGGTGGGCGCGCAGCCGGAATGGTTCTACAAGGGCGATGGTGGCATCGTCGTGCGCCCCGGCGCCGACTTCCCCGTGCCGGCCTTTGCCGAGGATGCGGGTGAGGAGCCCGAGCTGGTGGGCCTCTACGTGGTCGGCGAGGACGGCCGGCCTTATCGCCTGGGCTTCGCCCTGGGCAACGAGTTCTCCGACCATGTCATGGAGCGCCGCAGCTACCTCTACCTGGCCCATTCCAAGCTGCGGTTTTGCGCCTACGGCCCCGAACTGCGGGTGGGCGAGCTGCCGGCGCACCTGGCCGGTACCAGCCGTATCCGCCGTAACGGCGAAGTGATCTGGGAGAAGGAATTCCTCTCCGGCGAGGACAACATGTGCCACAGCCTGGAGAACCTGGAGTTCCATCACTTCAAGTACGCCCAGTTCCTGCGTCCGGGCGACGTTCACGTGCATTACTTCGGCACCGCCACCCTGTCCTTCGCCGATGGCATCAAGGCCCGGCCCGGGGACCGCTTCGAGATCGAGATGGTCGAGTTCGGCGCAGCGCTGGTGAACGGCATCGCCCGCGAGGACGAGCGCCTGGCGCCTGGTGCTGTGCGCAGCCTCTGAGTCCGCCGCCCGCGGGCGGCACCCGCGCCAGGCGCGCGCCCAAGAGGTGCGCGCCTGGCGCGTTTCATTCATTTCCGGCTGCCGTTCGCGGCGGCCACCCTCAACCCACAAGGCCAGGGAGACGCGCATGACCGTCATCACCGGTTTCAACTTCATCGCCGGCAGCCGCAGCGCCGCCGGCAGCATCACCGTGCAGAGCTTCGACGCCACCAGCGGCGAGGCGCTGCCCCACGACTTCCACCAGGCCACCGAGGCCGAAGTGGACGCCGCCGCCCGCGCCGCCGAAGCGGCCTATCCGGCCTTCCGTAACCTGCCCGCCAGCCGCCGCGCCGAATTCCTCGACGCCATCGCCGACGAACTGGACGCCCTGGGCGACGACTTCATCGCCACCGTCTGCCGCGAAACCGCGCTGCCCGCCGCCCGCATCCAGGGCGAGCGTGGCCGCACCAGCGGCCAGTTGCGGCTGTTCGCCACCGTGCTGCGCCGGGGTGACTTCCTTGGCGCACGCATCGATCGCGCGCTGCCCGAGCGCAAGCCCCTGCCGCGCCCGGACCTGCGCCAGTACCGCATCGGCGTCGGCCCGGTGGCGGTGTTCGGCGCCAGCAACTTCCCCCTGGCCTTCTCTACGGCCGGGGGCGACACCGCCGCGGCCCTGGCCGCCGGCTGCCCAGTAGTGTTCAAGGCCCACAGCGGCCACATGGCGACTGCCGAGTGGGTGGCCGACGCCATCGTCCGCGCGGCGGAGAAAACCGCCATGCCGAAGGGCGTGTTCAACATGATCTACGGCGCCGGGGTCGGCGAATGGCTGGTCAAGCATCCGGCCATCCAGGCCGTTGGGTTCACCGGTTCCCTGCGCGGCGGCCGCGCCCTCTGCGATATGGCGGCGGCGCGCCCGCAACCCATCCCGGTATTCGCCGAGATGAGCAGCATCAATCCCGTGCTGCTGCTGCCCGACGCCCTCAAGGTCCGTGGCGAACAAGTGGCCGCCGAACTGGCCGCGTCCGTGGTACTGGGGGCAGGGCAGTTCTGCACCAATCCCGGCCTGGTGATCGGCATCCGCTCGCCGGAGTTCAGCGCGTTCCTCGAGCGCTTCGCCGCCCTGATGGGCGACCAGCCAGCGCAGACCATGCTCAACGCCGGTGGCCTGAAGAGCTACTGCCAGGGCCTGGAGCACCTGCATCAACACCCCGGCGTCAGCCACCTGGCCGGTGCGAAGCAGGAAGGCAGTCAGGCCCGCGCCCAACTGTTCAAGGCCGATGCGAGCCTGTTGCTGGAAGGGGATGAACTGCTGCAGGAAGAGGTCTTCGGCCCCACCACTGTGGTGGTCGAAGTGGCCGACAAGGCCGAGCTCATCCTTGCCCTGCAGGGCTTGCGTGGCCAGCTCACCGCTACCCTGATCGCCGAACCGGCGGACCTCGCCGCCTTCGGTGACCTGGCGAGCCTGCTGGAACAGAAGGCCGGTCGGCTGCTGCTCAACGGCTACCCGACCGGTGTGGAAGTCTGTGACGCCATGGTCCACGGCGGGCCCTATCCGGCCACCTCCGATGCGCGTGGCACTTCGGTGGGGACACTGGCCATCGACCGCTTCCTGCGTCCAGTCTGCTACCAGAACTACCCGGAAGCGCTGTTGCCGGATGCGCTGAAGAGTGCCAATCCACTGGGGATCCAGCGGCTGGTGGATGGGCAGAGCACGCGGGAGGCGATCTGAGGGCCGTACCTTCAAAAGCCACGGAGCCGACCAGGTAGGGTGCGCCGCGCGCACCAAGGGTTGAGATCCTGCGGTCGGTGCGCATGGCGCACCCTACGGTGGGGCGAGTGCCGGCGTTGGGTCCCAGGCGTGGAACGGAACGCGACGCCGAAGCGCTTGAGGGTGTTCATCAGGCCGATGGCGCTTGAGCGCAGCGATACCCATCAATGGCGATCGAAGGGTATCACCGGCTCGCGGAGCGCCGTCCGAACCAGGTTGCTGGCTGAAGTCCGCGCAGGGCCTTCAGCTTTCCAGCACATAGGTGCCAGGCGCGGCGCACAGGGGCGGGTATTTGCGCGAGCCGAGCTTCTTCGGCGCCGGCAGGCTGTCGCCCGAGCGTTGTTGGATCCACTCGCGCCAATGGGGCCACCAACTGCCTGCCTGCCGTTCCCCGGCATTCTGCAGCCAGGTTTCCGGATCACTGGCGCTGGCGGGTGCGGAGTAGAAGAACGACTTGGGATTGCCGGGCGGGTTGACCAGACTCTGCAGGTGGCCGGCATTGGACAGCACGTACGTGGCGTCTTCGCCGAACAGGCGGGCGGTGCCGTAGCAGCCCTGCCAGGGCGTGATGTGGTCGGTGGTGCCGCCGATCACATAGGCGCCGACCTTGACCTTGGTCATGTCGATCGACTCACCGGCGATCGACAGTGTGCCGGGGTTGCTGTAGGGGTTCAGCTGGACCAGGTCGAGATAATCCGCATGCAGCTGGGCCGGCAGACGCGTGGTGTCGTTGTTCCAGGCCAGGATGTCAAAGGCCGGCGGCTTGTTGCCCAGCAGGTAGTTGTTGACCCAGTAGTTCCAGATCAGGTCGTTGGGCCGCATCCAGGCGAACATGCGCGCCATTTCCTGGCCGCTCAGCACCCCCTTGCGTCGTGAGCTGGCCTTGGCCGCGCGCAAGGCGGCCGGAGTGGTGAAGAGCCCGAGGGTGGTGTCGTCCAGTGCCGACGGCATGTCGAGCACGCACACGGCCCAGCTGGTGTTGGCCACCTTGTGACCTTCGCCACGGGCCGCCAGCCAGCCCAGGTAGGCCGCCAGTGTGATGCCGCCCGAGCAGGAGCCCCACATGTTCACGTCGGGGCTTCCGGTAATCTGGCGCGCCACGTCCACGGCCTGGTCGAGGCACATCGCGTAGTCGGACAGTCCCCAGTCGCGGTGTTCGCTGGTGGGATTACGCCAGCTGATGACGAACAGGTTCACGCCGCTGTCCTGAATCCACTTGATCAGGCTTTTTTCCGGCGACAGATCGATGGCGTAGTACTTGTTGATCTGCGGCGGCGACATCACCAATGGCCGCGCGTAGGCATTCCCGGTGGTCGGTGCGAACTGCAGGAGCTCGAACATCTCACTGCGGAACACCACCTCGCCCTTGGCCGCGGCGATGTTCTCCCCGACCTTGAACGGCGTGCTGTCGACCTGCGTCGGGAGCCCCCGGTTGTTCAGCAGATCCCGGGTGAATTGGCGAAACCCCCGGGCCAGGCTCATGCCGCCCGTGTCCACCAGCTTGCGCAGGGCGGCGGGATTGGTCAGCGGCGAGTTGCTGGGCGCTACTGCATCGGCCAGGAGCGACGCGACAAACTGAGCCCGGCTCTTTTCCAGCGGGGCGAGATCGGTGGCGTCGATGAAGCGAGCGAATTCGTTCTGGCCAGCCAGGTAATTCTGCAGCAGGGCGCGCAACAGGAAGTTGGATTGCCAGGCCGGATCGGCGAAGCGCTTGTCCTTCGGGTCCGGCGCAAGGCTGGAAGTGCCCCCGACGATGGCGCGCAGTTCCTTCAGGTAGCCGCCGAGGTGATAGCCGGCCTTGAGCGGCGACTTGCCGACAGCCTTGAGCAGGTAGCCGGCGGAGCTGGCGAGGTCGGCCGGGCGCACGCTGACCAGCGGGTTGCCCGCGAGGGTCTGGTTAGCCGCGGTACCAATCAGCTCATGCTGCTGGGAATCACCTGGAAGATCGGCATCTTTGCCGCTGCGGCGGGCACGGCCTGCGGCCGGGCGTCGCTTCGCGGTGGTTGGGGACTGGGGCGTTTCAGGGGACTTGCTCATGGTGATTGTTGTTTTTCCGGGAGTTTGTCGAAGGTGATGCCAGGCACATCGGTCCTCACCCATCAAGGTCGGGGACGCGACATGGAGCGCCTGTCACGACAGGCACTCGGGGAAGGTCAACCAGGGACGGACAGGTCGTGGTGTCACGTCCCTGATTCGGACCCTGCGCCTGGGGCACAGCATCCGAGCCCCGACCTGATCAGCGGAGCCGACGCTTGCATCATCCGGGCATGAACCGAGCCTGTGATGAATGGGGTCGACTGTAGGCCGGTGGTTGGCGGGAAACCTTTCATCAGGTGACAGCGGTTTTTCATTTCATGACATCGGCCGGGTTGGCCGACGAAGCAACCAGGCGGTCAGCGGGTCAGGCAAGGAAATAGCGCTGCTCCACCTCTTCTACATAGGTTCAGGCGATGACCAGGCATCAGGATCGCCATGCCCTGTGAGGCGCGAGTCACCCCTCTCCACTTCAGGGAGAGGGGCCGGGGGAGAGGGGGGCGTCAGGCAGTATGGAGATCTGAATGGCCCGTACCAGACGCTTCTATTCGGCGCTTCAACAGCTAACGCAGACATAACCAATGAGTTCGCCCCACAGGGGGCGGTGGGCTAGCGGAAGATCTTCCCCGGGTTCATCAGGTTCAGCGGATCGAGCGCCTGTTTGATGGCGCGCATGACGTCGATGGCGACTTCGCCATGTTCCTCCACCAGGAAGTCCATCTTGTGCAGGCCCACGCCGTGTTCGCCGGTGCAGGTGCCGCCGGCGGCCAGGGCGCGGCGGACGATGGCGCGATTGAGGCGCTCGGCCTCTTCCACCTCGGCCGGGTCGTTGGGGTCCAGCAGCAGGCAGACGTGGAAGTTGCCGTCGCCCACATGGCCAAAGATGGGCGCCGGGATGCTGGACTCGCGCAGGTCCTGCTCGGTGCCCGCCACGCATTCGGCGAGTTTCGACAGCGGCACGCAGACGTCGGTGGAGGAAGCGCGGCAACCGGGCTTGAGCTGAAGGAAGGCGAACAGGGCGTTGTGGCGGGCGCTCCACAGCCGGTTGCGCTCCTCCTGTTGGGTGGCCCACTGGAAGCCGTTGCCGCCATTGCCGTCGGCCAGCCCCTGCACCGTTTCCGCCTGTTCGGCGACGCTGCCGGCGTTGCCGTGGAACTCCAGGAAGAGGGTGGGGGCTTCCTCCAGGGTCAGCTTGAAGTGGCGGTTGAGGGCGCCGATGGCCAGGGCGTCCACCAGTTCGGCGCGGGCCACGGGAATGCCCATCTGGATGGTTTCGATCACGGTGTGCACCGCGTCTTCCACACTGGGGAAGCTGCACACGGCGGCGGAAACGGCTTCCGGCTGCGGATGCAGCTTGAGGGTGATTTCGCTGATCACCCCCAGGGTGCCTTCGCTACCGACGAACAGCCGCGCCAGGTCGTAGCCGGCGGAGGATTTCTTCGCCCGGGAGCCGGTGTGCAGCACGCGACCGTCCGCCAGCACGGCGGTCAGGCCCAGCACGTTCTCGCGCATGGTGCCGTAGCGCACGGCGTTGGTTCCCGAGGCACGGGTGGCGCACATGCCGCCGATGCTGGCGTCGGCACCGGGGTCGATGGGGAAGAACAGCCCGCTGGCGCGCAGGTATTCGTTCAGGGCCTTGCGGGTGATACCCGGCTGTACGGTGATGCTGAGGTCCTCGGGGCGGAAGTCCAGCACCTGGTCCATCTGCGAGACGTCCAGGCTGATGCCGCCCTGCACGGCCAGCAGGTGGCCTTCCAGGGAGGAGCCGCTGCCATAGGGAATCACCGGTACCCGGTGCTGGTGGCAGAGGCGCAGGATGGCGCTGATCTCGTCCTGGCTGCGGGCGAAGACCACCGCATCCGGCGGCACGGGATCGTAGAGGGATTCGTCGCGGCCGTGGTGTTCGCAGACCGCGGCGGCGGTGCTGAAGCGCTCGCCCAACAGGCTGGCGAGGGCATCGGCCAGGGCCTGGGGCAGCGGTTGGCGTTGGCGGGGGGAGGGGGTTGGGGTCATCGCGGGCTCCTTGCTATGGGGGGAGCATAGCCCGCGACGCTGGTGGCGCCGGCTAGAGCGGCGTCAGTTCGTTCATCACGGTGTCGAGGGCTACGCGGGTATCGTCCAGCTGCACCAGGGAGGCGTGCCGGGCGCCCAGGGCGTCGCGGTTCTTGATCGCGGTGAGGATCGCCTTGTGGCGCGGCAGGCTGAGCTGCTGGGTGTTGGGACGCAGGTTGGTGACGGTGATCGACTCGCGCAGGGGCAGCGAGAGCATGTTGCACATGTAGGCGAGCAGATCGTTGTGGGTGGCCTCGGCGATGGCGCGGTGGAAGTCCAGGTCCGGCTGCAGCATCTGCTCGCGGGTCTGGGCCGCTTCCATGCGCTGGTAGGCGTCTTCGATGGCGGCGATGTCGTCTTCCGTCGCGGTGGTCGCGGCCAGGGCGGCGATCTCCGGTTCGAGGATGCGCCGCACCCCCACCAGGGTGTTGAAGAACTCGCTCTGCGGGGTGGTCTGCACCAGCCAGTAGAGGACGTCCGGGTCCAGCAGGTGCCATTCGTTGCGCGGACGCACCACGGTGCCCACGCGCGGCTTGGAATACACCAGGCCCTTGGCGGTGAGCACGCGAGTGGCTTCGCGCAGCACCGGCCGGCTGACCTTGTACTCCTCGCAGAGCGTCGCCTCCAGGGGCAGCTTCTCCTCGGGCTTGAAGCGGCCGGAAACGATGTGCATGCCCAGTTCCTGGACGATGCGGGCGTGCATGCTCTTGCGGGGCTTGGGTGTCTGGTAATCCATGGAAGAAACGCAGGTCCGAAATGATGCCGCGCATCATAGCATCGCTCCCTTGCCGAATTCGGAGAGGCGTGTATGGGCGCCGGAGTTGCCGGCGCCCGGGTGGGTCAATGGGAGTGGCGGGGGACCGCCGAGCCGCGGCAACCAACCAGGAAGTCGAAGTCGCAGCCCTGGTCGGCCTGCATCACGTGATCCACATAGAGGCGGGCGTAGCCGCTGTCGAAGATCTTCGCGCTGGTGTCCGGCTTGAGGTCGGCCAGGCGGCCGGCCAGTTCCTCGTCGCTGATGTCCAGGTGCAGGCGGCCGCTGGCGCAGTCCAGTTCGATGTAGTCGCCGTTGCGCACCGCCGCCAGGGGGCCGCCGGCCGCGGCCTCCGGCGCCACGTGCAGTACCACGGTGCCGTAGGCGGTGCCGCTCATGCGGGCGTCGGAGATGCGCACCATGTCGCTGATGCCCTTGGCCAGCACCTTGGGCGGCAGGCCCATGTTGCCCACCTCGGCCATGCCGGGATACCCCTTGGGCCCGGCGTTCTTCAGGACCAGCACACAGGTTTCGTCGACGTCCAGGTCCGGGTCGGCGATGCGCGCCTTGTAGTCGTCGAAGTTCTCGAAGACCACGGCGCGGCCACGGTGCTGCATCAGCGCCGGGGTGGCGGCGGAGGGCTTGAGCACCGCGCCACGGGGCGCCAGGTTGCCGCGCAGGATGCACAGGCCGCCGTCGGCCACCAGCGGTTTGTCCAGCGGGCGGATCACCTCGTCGTTGTACTGCGGTGCCGCCTGGCAATTGCTCCAGATGCTCCTGCCGTTGGCGGTCAGCGCGTCGGGATTGGGCAACAGGCCCGCTTCGCCGAGACGGCGGATCACCGCGGGCAGGCCGCCGGCGTAGTAGAAGTCTTCCATCAGGAAGCGGCCCGAGGGCTGCAGGTCGACGACGGTGGGAGTGCCCTTGCCGACGCGGGTCCAGTCCTCCAGGTCCAGCTCGACGCCGATGCGCCCGGCGATGGCCTTGAGGTGGATCACCGCGTTGGTGGAGCCGCCGATGGCGGCGTTGACGCGGATGGCGTTCTCGAAGGCTTCGCGGGTGAGGATCTTCGACAGGCGCAGGTCTTCATGGACCATGTCGACGATGCGCATGCCGGACAGGTGGGCCAGCACGTAGCGGCGCGAGTCCACCGCCGGGATCGCGGCGTTGTGGGGCAGGGAGGTGCCCAGGGCCTCGGCCATGCAGGCCATGGTGGAGGCGGTGCCCATGGTGTTGCAGGTGCCCGCCGAGCGGGACATGCCGGCCTCGGCGGAGAGGAACTCGTCCAGGCTGATCTGACCGCCCTTGTAGGCCTCGTGCATCTGCCAGACCACGGTGCCGGAGCCGATGTCCTTGCCCTTGTGCTTGCCGTTGAGCATCGGCCCGCCGGTCACGACTATGGCCGGCACATCGCAGCTGGCCGCGCCCATCAGCAGGGCGGGGGTGGTCTTGTCGCAGCCGGTGAGCAGTACCACGGCATCCACCGGGTTGCCGCGAATGGCTTCCTCCACGTCCATGCTGGCCAGGTTGCGGGTGAGCATGGCAGTGGGACGCAGGTTGGATTCGCCGCTGGAGAAGACCGGAAATTCCACCGGGAAGCCGCCGGCCTCCAGGACACCCTTCTTCACGTGCTCGGCGATCTTGCGGAAGTGGGCGTTGCAGGGCGTCAGCTCCGACCAGGTGTTGCAGATGCCGATGATAGGCTTGCCCTGGAATTCGTGGTCCGGGATGCCCTGGTTCTTCATCCAGCTGCGGTACATGAAACCGTTCTTGTCGGCGGTGCCGAACCACTGGGCGGAGCGGAGCGGGGACTTCTTCTCAGTCATGGCGGGGTCAACTCTTATTGTATGACTATTTAGTGGGGTTGTTGCCAAATCTACCTGCTGAAAAGGCTTTTTGAAATAGTTGCTCGTCAAAAAGTATTACTATATTGTCTGCCTCACTTGGCCGAGACGGGTGCCTGCCATGCGCCCGCCGGACCGAGGCAACCGACCCATAAAAACAACAAGCTGGAGAACCGCCATGAATCCGGAAGCTCGGATCATTCGTACGCTCACGCTCAGGTTGATTCCCTTCCTGATCCTGCTTTACCTCGTCGCCTTCATCGACCGCTCCGCCGTGGGCTTCGCCAAGCTGCATATGAATGCCGACATCGGCATCAGCGACATGGCGTACGGCTTCGGCGCCGGCCTGTTCTTCATCGGCTATTTCATCTTCGAAGTGCCCAGCAACCTGCTGCTGGAGCGCTACGGCGCGCGGCGCTGGTTCGCCCGTATCCTCATCACCTGGGGTGCAATCACCGTGGGCATGGCCCTGGTGCAGGGGGCCTACAGCTTCTACGCCATGCGCTTCCTGCTGGGCGCCGCGGAGGCGGGATTCTTCCCGGGGGTGCTCTACTACATCACCCGCTGGTACCCCGTGCGCCATCGCGGCAAGGTGCTGGGCTTCTTTATCCTGTCCCAGCCCATCGCCCTGATGGTCACCGGCCCCCTGGCGGGCGCGCTGCTGGGCATGAACGGCATCGCCGGCCTCGCCGGCTGGCAATGGCTGTTCATCGTCATCGGCGTACCGGCCATCCTGCTGGCCTGGCCGACCCTGCGCATCCTGCCGGACACCCCGAAGGACGCCCGCTGGCTGGCCGAGCCGGACCGTCAGTGGCTGATCGCCGAGCTGGACAAGGATCGCAAGGAATACGGCCAGACCGAGCACGCCAACCCGTTGCGCGCCCTGACCGACCGCCGTGTGCTGCTGCTGGCCCTGCTGTACCTGCCGAGCACCCTCAGCACCTACGGCCTGAGCCTGTGGCTGCCGACCCTGGTACACCAGTTCGGTGGCAGCGACCTGACCACCGGCTTCATCTCCGCGGTGCCTTATATCTTCGGTGTGATCGGCCTGCTGGTGGTGCCGCGCAGCTCCGACCGCCTGAACGATCGCTACGGCCACCTCACCGTGCTCTACATCCTCGGCTCCACCGGGCTGTTCCTCAGCGCCTGGCTGGGCTCGCCGGTACTGCAGCTGGCGGCCTTGTGCCTGACCGCCTTCAGCCTGTTCTCGATCACCGCGATCTTCTGGGTCCTGCCGGGCCGCTTCCTCACCGGCGCCAGCGCCGCGGCGGGCATCGCCCTGATCAACTCCTTCGGCAACCTGGGCGGCTACATCGGCCCGTTCGGCATCGGCGCCCTGAAGGAATACACCGGCAGCCTGGCCTCCGGCCTGTACTTCCTCTCCGCGGTGCTGATCAGCGGCGTGCTGCTGACCTGGATTGTTTACAGCCAACTGGAAAAGAAGACTGCCGCCGCGCGCCCTACGGTGCTTGAGCAGGCTTCCTGACACAGCGGCGGGCAGGGATTCCCGCCGCCCTGGAGCACGTGCATGAATAGAAAGCTGAAAGTCGCGATCATCGGTTCCGGCAACATCGGCACCGACCTGATGATCAAGGTGCTGCGCAACGCGCAGCATCTGGAAATGGGCGCCATGGTCGGTATCGATCCGGCGTCCGACGGTCTGGCCCGCGCCGCACGACTGGGCGTAGCCACCACCCATGAAGGCGTCGAGGGCCTGACGCGCCTGCCGGTCTTTAGCGAGATCGACTTCGTCTTCGATGCCACCAGTGCGTCGGCGCACGTGAAGAATGACGCCTTGCTGCGGGGCCACAAGCCCGGTCTGCGTGTGATCGACCTGACCCCGGCCGCCATCGGCCCGTATTGC
>NZ_JBHZGN010000039.1:0-37286 GCF_049334135.1 Metapseudomonas cellulosilytica
GCAAGCAGATCGTTTGCGCGGCGATGCGCAAGCTGCTGCACATCGCCTATGGCGTGCTGAAATCGGGTCGGCCATTCGATCCGAAACTGGCCCTTGCCCACTAAGGGGCAAGACGGTATCTACGGCGGGACTACGTCCCGCATTCGCGAATGAATTCGCTTCTACAGCCTCAACCCTGGCTGTACTGCTTGCGGTACTCGCTGGGCGAGACGCCGAAGCGTGCCTTGAAGGCGGTGGAAAAGTAGCTGGAGTCGGTGAAGCCCCAGGCGTAGCCGAGGGCCGAGAGTTTCTGCTCGGCGGTGGCATGGCGCAGGCTTTCGGCGCAGAAGTCGAGGCGGCGGTTCTTGATGTACTGGGCCACCACCAGGCCTTTCCTGGCGAACATGCGGTACAGGCCACGCACCGACACCCCCACCTCGCGGGCGATGGTTTCGGGGCAGAGTTCTTCGGCGCGGATGTGCTCGTCGATGAAGCGCAGGGTCTTGCGGAACATGCGCTCGTGGGCATCCTGCTCGACCTCGGCGGCGCACAGGGCCGGACGCAGCAGGCTGACCACCGCCTCCAGGGTCGCCTCGCTCTCGGGCAGGCTGAGGCTGTCCTGGCGGGTGGACTCGAGGATCAGCCGGTTGGCCAGCATCGCCACCGGCGAACTGGCCGGGATGCGCTGGGCGCAGCGTACGCCGGAGAAGCGCAGCCCCTGCTCCACCACGTGGCGCGGCAGGATCAGCGACAGCTGGCGGGAATTCTCGTGATAGACGAAGTCGCTGGGCAGCGTGGAATCGATCAGGGTGATGTCGCCAGGCGACATCTCGATGCTGTTGCCGGCCTGCTCCATGCCCGCACGCCCGTTGAGCTGGAGTGCCAGGTAGAAGTGCTTGCCGTCGCTCTGCGCCACTTCCTTCTGGGTGCGGTACAGGCGCGCCTGGGCCACGTCCACGAAGCTCAGCTTGATGGCGCCGGCCTTGTATTCGCGGATCGCGCCGGAAAATTCCGAACCCAGCAGCTTGGCGCCGAAGCGCCCGCAGACCTGGTTGATACCCTGCAGCCACTGGTCGAAGTGGTCTGCCCTCTGTGCTTGTGCTGTCGTCATGGCTTTCTCAGCCTCACGCTAGGCGTTGTTCTTGTCGTTATCCGGTCAAGCCGGGTTCACCTCGTCCGTGACAACCGCCACCAGGCGGTTACGTTACCTCAATCCACCGAAGCGCTGATAGAAACCCTCACCGGCATCGGGTAGCGGACCATCGGCGGTTTCCAGCGCCGCGTTCAGCCATTCCTCCGCCCTGGCATAGATGAGTCGGTAGATGTTGCGGCACAGCTGGCGCGCGGCGCGGCCTTCCCAGTCGCCCGGGAGGAGTTCGTCGGGCAGCTGCGGGTCGCGCAACAGCAACTTACGGTATTCGTGGATCAGCAAAGTCCGGGCGAGGAAGCAGTCGGCCGGCTGCAGGTTCTCCTGCTCGCGCAGCGCCTGCCAGAGCGGGCGGAACAGTTTGATGAACTCGCTGTAGTGCTCGCCCAGTTCGTCGATGTTCCAGCTCTCGCGAACCTGCATGCGCAGGGCCTTGGAGGCCAGTACATCCTGGGAACCGGTCTCGAACAGGATGCTGTCTTCCAGGGCGTCCAGCTCCTGCAGGGTAGCGGTCAGGTCCACCCGGTCGCAGCGCGGGTTGGCCAGCACGGTGGGCGAGATCGCACCAAAACCTTGCCACTCCAACTCTTCGCGCACCTGTTTGCGCTTGTCCTGGGGCAACTGGGAGAGCAGCACCAGGGACCAGGAGCCATCCCAGGCCGGCACGCTGGAGCTGTAGACCCGCTTGAAGGCCTTCTCGAAACGCCGCCGACCGGTGCCGGTCAGGCTGTAGTAACTGCGCCGTCCGACCTTCTCGGCACTCAGCCAGCCTTCCTTGGTCAGGCGGAAGATGGAGGTGCGGATCAGCCGCTCGTTGATGCCCATGGGCTCCAGCAACTGGATCAAGCTGCCGAGCCAGACGGTACCGCCATGGGGTTCGATAGCGTCGCCATAAAGCGTGATGATCAGCGAACTGGCGCGAATGGGCGTCTGCTGCTGGAAGCGGGTGACGAGTTGGTCCAAGGGCACGAGCGAAGTCATGGGCATACTGGAAACGGAAAAGATGCCGAATATACCCGCAGGCTCCTCGGCATGACTATTGGGGAAAACCCCCGGGTGACCCAGAGCGTATTCATGAGGCAGCGCTGCCCTTCGGACGCAGGCCACGGTCGGCGATACGCGGGCGCTCGGCCTCCACCTCGGCCAGCGGCTCGCAGGCCACCATGTTCTGCAGGCAGCGCTGGGCCAGTTGTTGGTACTCGCGGGTACCGGCCTGCTTCCAGGCCACTTCCTCGTCGCTGAGCCTGCGCTTGACCTGGGCCGGCGCGCCCATCACCAGGGATTGCGCCTCGCAGCTGAACCCCGCCTTGACGAAAGCGGTGGCGGAAACGAAGGAGCGCGCACCGATCTGGGCGCCATCCATCACCACCGCGTTCATCCCCACCAGGGCGTCCTCGCCGATGCGGCAGCCGTGCAGCACGGCGCCGTGGCCGATATGGCCATTGCGCTCCACCACCGTGTCGCTGTCGGGGAAGCCGTGCATCACGCAGGTGTCCTGGATATTGGCGCCCTCCTCCAGGATGATCCGCCCAAAGTCGCCGCGCAGGCTGGCCAGGGGCCCGACATAGCAGCCCGGGCCGATGATCACGTCACCGATCAGTACGGCGGTCGGGTGCACGAATGCGGTGGGATGCACCACCGGGTTCAGGCCATCGAGGCTGTAGCAGGTCATCGCAGGCTTCCTTCTTCTTATGGGTTCATGCCGCGCCGTGACGGCGGCTCTGCACAGTGACGAAGCGTCGGGCGACGAAGGCACCGTCAGTGATGGAGGCATTGGCCGCCGGGTTGCCGCCGCTGGCGTGGAAGTCGCTGAAGGCGGCGGACTGGTTGACGAAGACGCCGCCATCGAAGTTGATCGACAGGGCCACGGCAACCTCCTGGGACAGTTGCTCGGCGCGGTCCAGCACCGCGTCGTCGGTGGAATAGACGCCCAGGGTCAGCGCGCCCTTCTCGGCGATCACTTCACCCGCCAGACGCAGGCTGTGCTCGGTGTCGTCGGTGGCGATGACGAAGGCGATGGGGCCAAAGCGTTCCTCGGAATAGGCCGCGCGGTCGGCCGCGTCCACCTTCAGCAGCAGCGGCGTGTGGATGCGCGCGCCGGGGAACTGCGGGTGCTCGCGGGCTTCGCTGTCCAGCAGCACCTCGCCCAGTTCGCGGCAAGCCTGGATGCGCTCGGCTGTCGCCTCGGACTGGATGGCGCCGATCACCGCGCAGGCGCGCTCGTTGTCGGCGAGGAAGCTCTTGATGGCCCCGGCCAGGGTCTGCGCGACCTCGTCGAAGGACAACCGCTCGTCGCCGTTGCGGATACCGCCACGGGGTACGTAGATGGCCTGGGTGGTGGTGCACATCTGCCCGGAATAGAGGCTGAGGGAGCAGGCCAGGTTGCGCGCCACGGCCTTGATGTCACGCACGCTGTCGATGATCACGCTGTTGATGCCGGCCTTTTCGGTGAAAACCTGGGCCTGGCGGGCGTTGTCCTCCAGCCAGTTGCCGAAGGCGTTGGAGCCGGTGAAGTCCACCAGCTTGACCCGCGGGTCCAGGGCCAGTTGCTGGCTCACCGGCGCTTGCGGGGTGTCCACCACCAGGCTCACCAGCGCCGGGTCGAAGCCCAGTTCGGCCAGCACCTCCTGGGCCACCTTGACGCTCATGGCCACCGGCAGGATGGCGCCGGGGTGCGCCTTGACCAGCACCGGGTTGCCGGTGGCCAGGCTGGCGAACAGGCCCGGGTAGGTGTTCCAGGTGGGGAAGGTGGAGCAGGCGATCACCAGGGACAGCCCGCGCGGAACGATGTGCCAGCGCTTGTCCAGCACGAGCGGGTCCTGCTTGCCCTGGGGCTTGGTCCAGCGCGCCGCTTCCGGCACCTCGGCCATGGCGCGCCAGGCGTAGGCCAGCACTTCCAGGCCACGGTCCTGGGCGTGGGGGCCGCCGGCCTGGAAGGCCATCATGTAGGCCTGGCCGCTGGTGTGCATGACCGCATGGGCCAGGGTGGGGCTCAGGGCGTTGAGGCGCTGGAGGATTTCCAGGCAGGCGCCGACCCGCGCCTGCGGGCCGGCATCACGCCAGGCCGGCAGCGCTGCCTGCATGTGCGACAGCAGTTGGTCCGCATCGTACTGGTCGTAGCTCACATTCAGGTCGAAGCCGTAGGGCGAACGCTCGGCGCCCGCGCGGCCCACGGCTTGCGGGCCGGCCAGGGCAAAATGCTGGCCGAGCAGTGCCTCGAAGGCCGCCTGGGCGCCCTTCACCGCTTCTTCCGGGTACTGCTTGAGGCTTTCCGGGAAGGGCGACCAGTAGCCGCGCTCGCTGATCGCCTGGACAGCGCGTTCGAGGGTGCCGCGGTGGTGCTCGAACAGTTCGAGGGCGGCGGCGCGGGCGGTGGTCGACATGGGGAATCTCCTCAACAAGGCAGGTGGAGCCACAAGATGGCGCAAAGCGATTCGTTCGATGACGAATTTTGTATCACATCAATCTGAAACATAAAAGCGCCATAGGCTGTATCAGATGACGACCGGTCATCGGCACAGGTAGCGGCTACTGTCCGGCCATTAACATCCAGCAATCACGGCGTTTAGACGGCATGCACAACCACCAGCAAGCTGTCCTTTGGTAGTAAAGACAGGACACATGAGACACATAAATCATATGTGTAATTCTTGTTTTGTATCGCTTTGTGGGTATACTCCGGCCCAAGTCGCCCCGCTCCGTGCGCCGGGCGCCACCGGAAGGGGCCTACCCCGAACCCACCAATAAGAGCGGTTTAACGAAGCCGCGTGTGAACCTGAGGACTGTCGACATGCCTCGTACCCTTGCCGTCCTGCCGCCTGAGCAGGGCGTCCGCCTGATCACCCTGCAGCGTCCGGAAGCGCTCAACGCCCTCAATACCGAATTGCTGGGCGAGCTGGCCGCCGAACTGGACGCTGCCGAGCAGGACGCCGAGACCCGCGTGGTGGTGATCACCGGCAGCCGCAAGGCCTTCGCCGCCGGTGCCGACATCAAGGAAATGGCCGAACGCGACCTGGTGGGCATCCTCAATGACCCGCGCCTGGCCCACTGGCAACGCATCACCCGCTTCAGCAAGCCGCTGATTGCCGCCATCAATGGCTTCTGCCTGGGCGGCGGCTGCGAACTGGCCATGCACGCCGACATCCTCATCGCCGGCGAAGACGCCCGTTTCGGCCAGCCGGAGATCAATCTCGGGATCATGCCCGGCGCCGGTGGCACCCAGCGCCTGCTGCGTGCGGTCGGCAAGTCCCTGGCCATGCAGATGGTGCTCACCGGCGAAGCCATCGATGCCCGCCACGCCCAGCGCGCCGGCCTGGTCAGCGAAGTGACCCAACCGGAATTCACCGTCGAGCGCGCTATCGCCATCGCCCGCGTGATCGCCCAGAAGGCGCCGTTGGCGGTGCGCCTGGCCAAGGAAGCGCTGCTCAAGGCCGAAGACACCGACCTCGCCAGCGGTCTGCGCTTCGAGCGCCACGCTTTCACCCTGCTGGCCGGCACCCGCGACCGCGAGGAAGGCATCCGCGCCTTCCAGGAAAAGCGTCGCCCCGAATTCACCGGCCAGTAAGCACTGTCCGTCCGCCCCGTCGAACTCCATAGAGCGCCAAAGCCATGAACTTCGAGCACATCCTGTTTTCCATCGAGGCTGGCGTTGCCACCCTCAGCCTCAATCGCCCGGAGCAACTGAACAGCTTCAACGCCAAGATGCATGGCGAGGTCCGCGAGGCCCTCAAGCAGGTGCGGCAAAACCCTGAAGCCCGCGTCCTGCTGCTGACCGGTGAAGGTCGCGGCTTCTGCGCCGGCCAGGACCTGGGCGACCGTAACGTGGCCCCCGGTGCTGCCGCGCCGGACCTGGGCGAATCCATCGAGAAGTTCTACAACCCGCTGATCCGCGCCCTGCGCGACCTGCCGCTGCCGGTGATCTGCGCGGTGAACGGCGTGGCCGCTGGGGCCGGCGCCAACATCCCGCTGGCCTGCGACCTGGTCCTGGCCGCCCGTTCCGCCAGCTTCATCCAGGCCTTCTGCAAGATCGGCCTGATCCCGGATTCCGGCGGCACCTGGACCCTCCCCCGCCTGGTCGGCATGGCCCGCGCCAAGGCCCTGACCCTGCTGGGCGACCGCCTCTCCGCCGAACAGGCCGAGCAGTGGGGCCTGATCTACCGCGTGGTGGACGACGCCGCCCTGCGCGAAGAAGCCCTGAAGCTGGCCCGCCAGCTGGCCACCCAGCCCACCTACGGCCTGGCCCTGATCAAGCGCAGCCTCAACGCCAGCCTGAACAACAGCTTCGACGAGCAACTCGACCTCGAACGCGACCTGCAACGCCTCGCCGGCCGCAGCGAGGACTACCGCGAAGGCGTCAGCGCCTTCATGGAAAAGCGCACCCCGGCCTTCAAAGGACGCTGAGCCCATGCCCGCCCTGAACACTTCCGCAACAGTCGCCGTGATCGGCGCCGGCGCCATGGGTGCCGGCATCGCCCAGGTCGCGGCCCAGGCCGGCCACCCGGTCAAGCTCCATGACAACCGCCCCGGCGCCGCCGCCCAGGCTATCGACGGCATCGACCGCCAGCTCGGTCGCCTGGTGGAGAAAGGCAAGCTCA
This sequence comes from Metapseudomonas cellulosilytica, assembly GCF_049334135.1. Classification (NCBI taxonomy): domain Bacteria; kingdom Pseudomonadati; phylum Pseudomonadota; class Gammaproteobacteria; order Pseudomonadales; family Pseudomonadaceae; genus Metapseudomonas; species Metapseudomonas cellulosilytica. Next base: position 6,721 of record NZ_JBHZGN010000039.1, read on the forward strand.
CCGCCGACGAGCGCGCCGCCATCGTCGGCCGCCTGCAACCGGCGGATGCCATCGAGGCCCTGAGCGATTCCAGCCTGGTGATCGAGGCCATCGTCGAGAACCTGGAGGTCAAGCGCGGCCTGCTGCGCCAGCTGGAAAGCCTGTGCAGCGCCGACTGCATCCTCGCCAGCAACACTTCTTCGCTGTCCATCACCAGCCTGGCCGCCGGCCTCCAGCATCCGGGCCGGGTGATCGGCATGCACTTCTTCAACCCCGCGCCGCTGATGGCCCTGGTGGAGATCGTCTCGGGCCTGGCCAGCGATCCGGTCCTGGCCGAAAACCTGTACGAAACCGCCAAGGCCTGGGGCAAGCAGCCGGTGCACACCCGCTCCACCCCCGGCTTCATCGTCAACCGCGTGGCCCGTCCCTTCTATGCCGAGAGCCTGCGCCTGTTGCAGGAAGGTGCTGCCGACTGCGCCACCCTCGACGCGCTGATGCGTGACGCTGGCGGCTTCCGCATGGGCGCCTTCGAACTCACCGACCTGATCGGCCATGACGTCAACTACGCCGTGACCTGCTCGGTGTTCGACGCCTACTACGGCGACTTCCGCTTCCAGCCCTCTCTGATCCAGAAAGAACTGGTGGACGCCGGGCGCCTGGGCCGCAAGAGTGGCCACGGCTTCTACAGCTACGCCGAGGGCGCCGAGCGCCCGCAACCGGTTGAACTGAGCAGCACGGCCACCAGCGATAGCTGCGTGGTGGAAGGCAGCCTGGGCGTGGCCGAGCCGCTGGTACAACGTCTGCGTGACGCCGGCGTGAATGTCGTGCGCCGCGACGGCACTGGCCTGCTGCGCGTGGGCGATGCTGTACTCGCCCTGTCCGACGGCCGCCTGGCCAGCCAGCGCGCCTGCGAAGACGGCCTGGCCAATCTGGTGCTGATCGATCTCGCCCTGGATTACGCCAAAGCCACGCGCCTCGGCATCGCCTGCGCCGCCGCTACCAGCGAAACCGCCCGCGACCAGGCCGTGGCCCTGCTGCAGCGGGCCGGCCTCAAGGTCAGCCCGCTGTCCGATATTCCCGGTCTCGCCGTGCTGCGCACCGTGGCCATGCTGGCCAACGAAGGCTTCGATGCCGTGCTCCAGGGCGTGGGCACCGCTCCCGACATCGACCTGGCCATGCGCGCCGGGGTGAACTATCCGCGAGGCCCGCTGGCCTGGGCCGAGGCCATCGGCCTGCCGGTCGTGCTGCGCACCCTGGAAAACCTCCAGTCCGCCTACGGCGAAGAGCGCTATCGCCCGTCGCTGCAACTGCGCCGCCAGGTGGCCGAGGGAAGGAACGTCCAATGACCAACCACGAAGCCCTCTCCCTCGCCGAAGCCTGCGGCAGCGCCCTGTTCGAGCGCGATGCCGCCAGCCAGGCCATGGGCATGCGCCTGCTCTCGGTGGCGCCCGGCCAGGCCCGCGTCGGCATGAGCGTGCGCGCGGACATGGTCCAGGGCCACGGCACCTGCCACGGCGGCTACCTGTTCGCCCTGGCCGACTCGGCCTTCGCCTTCGCCTGCAACAGCTACAACGAGGCCACCGTGGCCATCGGCTGCAGCATCGACTACGTGGCGCCGGCGCGCCTGGGCGACACCCTCACAGCCCAGGCCACCGAGCAGAGCCGCAGCGGGCGCACCGGCAACTACGACGTGCGCATCGAAAACCAGAACGGGCAACTGATCGCCCTCTTCCATGGCAAATCCTACAAAGTGCGCGGCCCGGTACTCGCGCAGGAGAACCCTGATGAATGACGCCCTGATCATCGACGCCGTGCGTACGCCCATCGGCCGCTACGCCGGCGCCCTGTCCGGCGTGCGCGCCGATGACCTCGGCGCCGTGCCTATCCGCGCCCTGATGGCCCGCCATCCGGAACTGGACTGGAGCGCCATCGACGATGTGATCTACGGCTGCGCCAACCAGGCCGGCGAAGACAACCGCAACGTCGCGCGCATGTCTTCCCTGCTCGCCGGCCTGCCGCTGAGCGTGCCGGGCACCACCCTGAACCGCCTGTGTGGCTCGGGCCTGGACGCCATCGGCAACGCCGCCCGCGCCCTGCGCTGCGGCGAGGCCGGGCTGATGCTGGCCGGCGGCGTGGAATCCATGTCCCGCGCACCCTTTGTCATGGGCAAGGCGGAAACCGCCTTCTCCCGCCAGGCGGAGATCTTCGACACCACCATCGGCTGGCGCTTCGTCAATCCGCTGCTGAAGGCCGGGTTCGGCATCGACTCCATGCCGGAGACCGCCGAGAACGTCGCCGAGCAGTTCAATATCTCCCGCGAGGACCAGGACGCCTTCGCCCTGCGCAGCCAGCAGCGCGCCGCCGCCGCCCAGGCCAACGGCCGCCTGGCGAAGGAAATCGTCCCGGTGGAGATTCCCCAGCGCAAGGGCCCGCCCAAGCTGGTCGAGCAGGATGAACACCCGCGCGGCGACACGACCTTGGAACAGCTGGCCAAGCTCGGCACGCCGTTCCGCCAGGGCGGCAGCGTCACCGCCGGCAACGCCTCCGGCGTCAACGACGGCGCCTGCGCCCTGCTCCTGGCCAGCCCGGAAGCCGCCAAGCGCCACGGCCTCAAGGCCCGCGCCCGCGTGGTCGGCATGGCCACCGCCGGCGTCGAGCCGCGCATCATGGGCATCGGCCCGGTGCCGGCGACCCGCAAGGTGCTGGAACTGACCGGCCTGTCGCTGGCCGAGATGGACGTCATCGAACTCAACGAAGCCTTCGCCGCCCAGGGCCTCGCCGTGCTGCGCGAACTCGGCCTGGCCGACGACGATCCCCGGGTGAACCCCAATGGCGGCGCCATCGCCCTCGGCCACCCGCTGGGCATGAGCGGCGCGCGCCTGGTCACCACCGCCCTGCACGAACTGGAAGAGCGCCAGGGCCGCTACGCCCTCTGCACCATGTGCATCGGTGTCGGTCAGGGCATCGCCCTGATCATTGAAAGGCTCTGAAACGGATCGCCAGAGTTCGTACGAACGGATGGGGACTATGCTGCTCCCCAGCACTCACAGCCTCTGACGCTGGCTGTTGACGACAAAAACAATTTGAGTGAAACCATGAACATGATTGCCAATACCGCCTTGCTTGACCCGATGGAAACCGCCAGCGTCGACGAACTGCGCCAGCACCAGCTCGAGCGTCTGCGCTGGAGCCTGAAGCACGCCTACGAGAACGTCCCGCTGTACCGCCGGCGCTTCGATGAAGCGGGCGTGCACCCGGATGACCTGAAGTCCCTGGAAGACCTGGCCAAGTTCCCCTTCACCGGCAAGAACGACCTGCGCGACAACTACCCCTTCGGCATGTTCGCCGTGCCCCAGAGCGAGATCGTGCGTATCCACGCCTCCAGCGGCACCACCGGCAAGCCCACCGTGGTCGGCTACACCCAGAACGACATCGACACCTGGGCCAACGTAGTGGCGCGCTCGATCCGCGCCGCCGGCGGTCGCAAGGGCGACAAGGTGCACATTTCCTATGGCTACGGCCTGTTCACCGGCGGCCTGGGCGCTCACTACGGCGCCGAGCGCCTGGGTTGCACCGTGATCCCGATGTCCGGCGGCCAGACCGAGAAGCAGGTCCAGCTGATCCGCGACTTCCAGCCGGACATCATCATGGTCACCCCCTCCTACATGCTGAACCTGGCCGACGAGATCGAGCGCCAGGGCATCGACCCGCACAAGCTGGCCCTGCGCCTCGGTATCTTCGGTGCCGAGCCCTGGACCGCCGAACTGCGCCGCGCCATCGAGGAGCGCATGGGCATCACCGCCCTGGACATCTACGGCCTGTCGGAAATCATGGGACCGGGCGTCGCCATGGAATGCGCCGAGACCAAAGATGGCCCGACCATCTGGGAAGACCACTTCTACCCCGAGATCATCGACCCGGTGACCGGCGAAGTGCTGCCGGACGGCCAGTTGGGCGAGCTGGTGTTCACCTCGCTGTCCAAGGAAGCCCTGCCGATGATCCGCTACCGCACCCGCGACCTGACCCGCCTGCTGCCGGGCACCGCGCGGCCGATGCGGCGCATGGACAAGATCACCGGCCGCAGCGACGACATGCTGATCATCCGCGGCGTCAATGTGTTCCCGACCCAGATCGAAGAGCAGGTGCTGAAGGTCAAGCAACTGTCGGAGAACTACGAGATCCACCTGTTCCGCAACGGCAACCTGGACAGCATCGAGGTCCACGTCGAGCTCAAGCACGAGCACGACGGCCTGGGCGAACAGCAGCAACAGGCGCTGTGCAACGAGCTCTCCAAGTACATCAAGACCTATATCGGCATCAGCTCACGCATCGTCCTGCGCCCCTGCTACTCGCTGAAGCGCTCCGAGGGCAAGGCCTGCCACGTTTACGACAACCGCAACAAGGGTTGAAGTCGACGCAACGAAAAAGCCCCGCTCTGGCGGGGCTTTCTTGTGCTCCTGCCGAATCAGGCATGGCTGGAAGGCTTGATGAGGCTCTCCGCCGGAATTCCGAACATCTCGTGGAGTTTCCAGATCATCGGCAAGGTCAGGGAGCGCTTGCCATTGAGCACCTCGTAGACGCGGTTCGGACGGCCGATAGCCGGCACCAGGTCCGCCACGGTCAAACCCGATTGCTCCATGCGGAACTTGATCGCATCGACCGGATTGGGCAGGTCGACGGGAAACTGACGAGCCTCATAGGCCTCGATCAGCGTCAGCATCACCTCGAAGTAATCCCCCTCGGGGCTACCCGGTTCCGGCTCATTGTCGAACAAGGCGGAGACCTGCTTGAGCGCAGCGCGATAGTCCTCGTCCGTACGAATCGGGTGAATGTTCATGATCTTTACTCCATCTCCACGCTGTCGACATCGATTGCGTCGTACTGCTCATGGGTGCCGACGAACTTGATGTAAAGCGCACCGAAGCGATAGGCGACAGCGACCACCAGCCGATAATCGTTGCCCTTGATGTTGAATACGACCCGGCGACTCTTGAGGATGCTCGCATTGCGGTACTGGGCTTTGATGTCGGCAGGACTCGCCCAGTTCGCCTTCCTGGCCTCATCTATCCACGCCAGCAGCGGCTGTTCCGAATCCGGATACCGTTCCCAGAACGCCTTCAGGTGACTGATCGCGATGATTCTCATGGGGCTGGATACTAGTCCCATAGCGGGACCAGAGCAACCTGACCTGGCCAGAACCAATGGACCACGAGCCTTTGGAGAAAACCCAGCTCAATTGGGTCTTTCTACCGGGTGCCGGACCACGACCACCCGTCGGGCCAGCCACGTCCTCCCCAGAAAGCTGTCGAACTGACAGGAATTGCATCGACTCATTGGCATATCGGTATGGAAACGATTGGCTGCTCCAACCCACCCACGCAGGAGATCGATCATGGCCTATGTAGATGGCTTCGTAGTGCCCGTCCCCACCGCCAACCGCGAGGCCTACCGCAAGGTGGCCGAGATGGCCGCCGGAGTGTTCAAGGAATGTGGCGCCCTCAGCGTCGTCGAGTGCTGGGGCGACGATGTGCCCGAAGGCAAGGTGACGTCTTTCCCGATGGCGGTAAAACGCAAGGACGACGAGACGGTGGTCTTCTCGTGGATCACCTGGCCCTCGAAGCAGGTACGCGATGCCGGCATGAAGAAGGCGATGGAAGACCCGCGCATGCAACCCAGCCCGAGCAATATGCCCTTCGATGGCCAGCGGATGATCTATGGCGGGTTCGAGGTGATCGTGAGTGCCTGAGCAGATCCCGCTGGGGCAGCTTCGCTGCCCTTGGCGATTGAAATCGCCCCTACAGGTGCCGTGCCTGGGCGCGTACTTCTTGTAGGGGCGAATTCATTCGCCAAGCGGACCGCAGGTTCGCTCCCGGCCTTTCAGGGGCGGCTACGCCACCCTTCGCGAATGAATTCGCCCCCACAGAAAAACCGGAGCCCGCCCTCTAGCAGGTGATATGCAGGATCGCATTGGTGTGTTTCTGCCCCTCCTGCAGCACCGTGATGGCCTCCGCAGTGGGCCTAACGATCAGCTCGATGCCGCGGCGCTCGGCCTCGCGCCTGACCTCCGGCATGACCGGCAAGGCCCCGGTGCCGGTCCCGATCACCAGCCGCCGGCAGTCCCAGGGAATCTCCTCCTCGATCGACAATGGTGTATGGCCGTAGGCATCGCGGAACCTTTTGGACGGTTTCTTCCTGCGCTTGCTGACCTCGCCATGGGCGATCACCACATCATGGAGGTAGGTCACTCCGTCGATGCTGATGGAGCCGAAGGAAAATGCATCGAAGCGCATAGCCACCTCCCTCCGCTTTCCTTGGCCGGCGGTAGATTGGGCCGCCCCTGTTGGGGCCGGCACTCAACCCATCAAGTATGGTCCTCACCGGAGGTGGCATAGGCGAAGAACCATCCCGTCCAAGACACCATTGATCAAAAAGTATACAGTTCGCTATGGGGGCAATATCCCGGGGGAGGATTTGATCCGGGAGGGTTCGCCATGCGTATCCTCAAGCTTCTGCTAATGGTTCTCGTCTGCCTCGGTGCGGGCCAGGTGATGGCGGAGTCACCCTGGCCCACCAACGACACCAGCGGTGCGATGACGCTGGCCGGGGGCGGCCACTTCAGGGGCGGTCACTCCAAGGGATTCGGTCACCGGCACTTCCATGGCCCGATAAGACACCATCACGGATTCAACGGTCATGCCCATCGGTTCAATCATGGGTTCAATCACGGGTTCATGGGCCATTCGCATCGGTTCGGCATGTTCCACAAGCGCCACAACATGTTCTTCGTGGACGATCCGCGTTTCAGTCGGCATCACCGCATCCATCGCTTTCACGATCGTCCAAGCGGGTTCGTGATCCGCTTCCACGATTCGCGCCCCGGAATGTTTACGGACTCTGATTTCCACCGCTGAAACTGGCGGTCGACATTGCCAACACAGCGCTCGATCCAGGATGGAAGACGCATTCAGCCCTGGGCGACAGGGAGGTCATTCCTTGTGCCTTCTGTCAGCACAAGCGCCAGCGCATGCCGCAATCGCCCTCCGATCACAAACAGAACACCAATCATCCATAAACTTCATATACGCGTATCGCTTTAAAGCCCACCTCGAAACCCTCGCGCCCGCCAGCCGCAGCGTGCCTTGGAACACCCTCACCGAACCGGACAAACCCGCCAATCACAAAGGGCTTGGCGCGTTTTGCCCAAGCCTTATGCCCGGATCGTCGCCCTGCCACTCGTCAATCCGATACAAAAACTCTTACGACACACGTTTTAGTGTTTGATATTTGTTTTTGTATCATATAAAAATAGCGCCATGGCCAAGCCACCCCACGAACCCTGCATGGCTGGAGAACGGCATGTACGCACAATTGGTTGAGACCGGCGTGAAGCGCGTGAAGGCGCTGGAGGAGATGACCTCCGAAGAACGCGCCTTCCAGGAAAAGATCGACGCGGAAATCAAGATCGAGGCGAAGAACTGGATGCCGGACGCTTACCGGCAGACCCTGATCCGCCAGATTTCCCAGCACGCCCATTCCGAGATCGTCGGCATGCTGCCGGAAGGCAACTGGGTGACCCGCGCCCCGACGCTCAAGCGCAAGCTGCAGCTGATGGCGAAGATCCAGGACGAGGCCGGCCACGGCCTGTACCTCTACAGCGCCATGGAAACCCTGGGCGCCGACCGCGACGAGGAAGTCGCCAAGCTGCACAGCGGCAAGGCGAAGTACTCCAGCATCTTCAACTACCCGACCCTGAACTGGGCCGACATGGGTGCGGTGGGTTGGCTGGTGGATGGCGCCGCCATCGTCAACCAGGTGGTGCTGCAGCGCACCTCCTACGGCCCTTACTCCCGCGCGATGATCCGCATCTGCAAGGAAGAGTCCTTCCACCAGCGCCAGGGCTACGAAATCCTCCTGCACATGATGCGTCACGGTAACCAGGCCCAGAAGGACATGGTCCAGGACGCCATCAACCGCCTCTGGTGGCCCTCGCTGATGATGTTCGGTCCCAGCGACGCCGACTCCCCCAACAGTGCCCAGTCCATGGCCTGGAAGATCAAGCGCCAGAGCAACGACGAGCTGCGCCAGCGCTTCATCGACCAGACCGTTCCGCAACTGGAACTGCTGGGCTGCACCGCGCCCGACCCGCACCTGAAGTGGAACGAAGAGCGCGGTCACTACGACTTCGGCGATATCGACTGGAGCGAGTTCTACGAAGTGCTGAAGGGCAATGGCCCCTGCAACCACGAGCGCATCGCTACCCGCCGCAAGGCTATCGAAGATGGCGCCTGGGTCCGCGAAGCCGCTGTCGCCAACGCCCGCAAACAACAACAGAAACGCGACGCCGCGTAAGCCGTCTCCAGGAGATAACACAATGTCTGAGTGGACCCTTTTTGAAGTATTTGTGCGCAGCAAGCACGGCCTGAACCACAAGCATGTCGGCAGCGTGCATGCCGCCGACGCGCGCATGGCCATCGAGAACGCCCGCGAGCTGTACACCCGCCGCAACGAAGGCGTGAGTCTCTGGGTGGTGCCCTCCGCGCTGATCACCGCCTCCTCCCCGGATGAGAAGGAGCCGCTGTTCGACCCGGCCCAGGACAAGGTCTACCGCCACGCCAGCTTCTACGAGCTGCCGGCTGAAGTCGGCCACATGTGAGGCGCCTGCCATGACTGCCAAGCAAGACCTCATCGAATACCTGCTGCATCTGGGCGACAGCGCCCTGATCCAGGGCCAGCGCCTGTGCGAATGGTGCGGCCGTGCCCCGGCGCTGGAAGAAGAACTGGCGCTGATGAACGTCGGCCTCGACCTGGTGGGCCAGGCCCGCAACTGGCTGGACTACGCCGCCGAGCTGCTGGACGACGGCCGTGACGCCGACCACCTGGCCTTCCGCCGTGACGAGCGCGCTTACCGCAACCTGCTGATGGTGGAGCAGCCCAACGGCGACTACGCCGTGACCATCACCAAGCAGTTCCTTTACGACGCCTGGCACTTCCAGGTGCTGCACGGCCTGACCGCCTCCAGCGACGAGCGCGTCGCCGGCATCGCCGCCAAGGCCCTGAAGGAAGTCACCTATCACCTGCGCCGCTCCGGCGAGTGGGTGGAACGCCTGGGCGACGGTACCGAGGAGAGCCACAAGCGCATGCTGGCGGCCGTTCGCGAAGTCTGGCGCTTCACCGTCGAGATGGTGAACGGCGACGACGTGGCGCAGCGCCTGGCCGAAGCCGGCATCGCCCCGAATCCGGAAGAAATCGCCGCCGCCTGGAAGTCCAAGGTGGCCGACATCTTCGCCAGCGCTACCCTGCCGCTGCCGGAACCGGCCAGCTACTTCTACCTGTCCGGCCGCCGTGGCCTGCACACCGAGCACCTGGGCCTGCTCCTGGCCGAAATGCAATTCCTCCAGCGGGCCTACCCCGATGCGTCCTGGTGAGCTGATCGCCAGCGACCGCGGCGCCAGGCCCGGCGCGCCGGATGATCTGGCGCGCGCCTGGTCGGTGCTGGGCGAGGTGATGGACCCGGAAGTTCCGGTGGTCAGCGTGGTCGACCTCGGCATCGTCCGTGGCCTCGACTGGCAGGATGGCCACCTGCACGTGGTGGTCACCCCGACTTACTCCGGCTGCCCGGCCACCGAGGTGATCGAGCACGACATCGAGCAGGCGCTGGAAGGCGCCGGCTTTGCCGCGCCGCAGCTGGAGCGCCGCCTGAGCCCCGCCTGGACCACTGACTGGATCAGCGAGGACGGCCGCGAGCGCCTGCGCGCCTACGGCATCGCCCCGCCGGCCGGCAGCACCAGCAAGCGCAGCCTGCTGGGCGATTCCGGTGACGTCTGCTGCCCCCAGTGCGGCAGCGCGCACACCGAGCTGCTCAGCCAGTTTGGCTCCACTGCTTGCAAGGCGCTGTACCGCTGCCGCGACTGCCGCGAGCCCTTCGACTATTTCAAGTGCATCTGAGTGGCCAGCCACCGGAGACGACGACAATGAGCAAATTCCATAGCCTGACGATCAAGGAAGTGCGCCCGGAAACCCGTGATGCGGTCTCCATCGCCTTCGACATTCCCGCCGACCTGGCCGATACCTTCCGCTTCACCCAGGGCCAGCACCTGGTGATGCGCACCCAGATGGACGGCGAGGAAGTGCGCCGCTCCTACTCCATCTGCACCGGCGTCAACGACGGCGAGCTGCGGGTGGCGATCAAGCGCGTGGCCGGCGGCCGTTTCTCCGCCTACGCCAACGAGGGCCTGAAAGCCGGCCAAAGCCTGGAAGTGATGCCGCCGTCCGGCCACTTCTTCGTGGAACTGGACGCCGCGCGCCACGGCAACTACCTGGCGGTGGCCGCCGGCAGCGGCATCACGCCGATCCTGTCGATCATCAAGACCACCCTGGAAACCGAGCCCCACAGCCGTTTCACCCTGATCTACGGCAACCGCTCCAGCGCCTCGGCGCTGTTCCGCGAACAGCTGGAAGACCTGAAGAACCGTTACCTGCAGCGCCTGAACCTGATCTTCGTGTTCAGCCGCGAGCAGCAGGACGTGGACCTCTACAACGGCCGGATCGACGCCGACAAGTGCGGCCAGCTGTTCTCCCGCTGGATCGACGCAAAGGCGCTGGATGCCGCGTTCATCTGCGGCCCCCAGGCCATGACCGAAACCGTCCGCGACCAGCTCAAGGCCAACGGCATGCCCGCCGAACGCATCCACTTCGAGCTGTTCGCCGCCGCCGGCAGCAGCGCCAAGCGTGAAGCCCGCGAAGCCGCCCGCGCCACCGACAGCGCCACCAGCCAGATCACCGTGATCAGCGATGGCCGCGAGCTGACCTTCGAATTGCCGCGCAACAGCGTCAGCGTGCTGGATGCCGGCAACGCCCAGGGCGCGGAGCTGCCCTACTCCTGCAAGGCCGGCGTGTGCTCCACCTGCAAGTGCAAGGTGGTCGAAGGCGAGGTGGAGATGGACAGCAACTTCGCCCTGGAGGACTACGAGGTGGCGGCCGGCTACGTGCTGTCCTGCCAGACCTTCCCCATCAGCGAAAAAGTGGTCCTGGACTTCGACCAGCTTTGAAACCGTAGGGTGGGCTTTAGCCCACCGGATGGCGGCAAGCCCCCTTCGGTGGTGGGCTGAAGCCCACCCTACGACGCTACGACACCCCTGCAAGCCCTGCTGCAACGCCTCAACAATCACAACAAGAGAGAGCAACCATGACCCCGCAAGACCTCGATCGCATCCGGGAGAACCCGGACTTCATCCAACTGGTCCGCCGCAAGCAGCGCCTGACCTGGTCCCTGACTGCTGCCATGCTGGTGATCTACTACGGTTTCGTGCTGCTGGTGGCCTTCGCCCCCGGCGTGCTCGGCCAGTCCCTCAACGGAGGCGTCACCAGCGTCGGCATGCTGGTGGGCGTGGTCATCATCCTGTTCTCCTTCGCCCTCACCGGCGTCTATGTGAAGCACACCAACAGCGTGCTCGATCCGCTGAATGACAAGGTCAAGGAGGAGTGCGGCCAATGAAAGCCCTCGCCTCCCTGCTGCTCGGTGCCGGCCTGCTGATTTCCCAGAGCGCCTTCGCCGCCGATGCCGCCGCGCGTCCGCTGAACTGGAATGCCATCTACATGTTCCTGGCGTTCGTCCTCTTCACCCTCGGCATCACCCGCTGGGCCGCCCTGCGCACCCGTTCGACCGCCGACTTCTACACCGCCGGCGGCGGCCTCACCGGCTTCCAGAACGGCCTGGCAATCGCCGGCGACATGATCAGCGCGGCCTCGTTCCTCGGCATCTCCGCGATGATGTTCATGAACGGCTACGACGGCCTGCTCTACGCCCTGGGCGTGCTCGCCGGCTGGCCGATCATCCTGTTCCTGATCGCCGAACGCCTGCGCAACCTCGGCAAGTACACCTTCGCCGACGTGGTCTCCTACCGCCTGGAGCAGAGCCCGATCCGCATCACCGCCGCCTTCGGCACCCTGACCGTGGCGCTGATGTACCTGGTGGCGCAGATGGTCGGCGCCGGCAAGCTGATCGAGTTGCTGTTCGGCCTCTCCTACCTCCAGGCCGTGCTGCTGGTGGGCGTGCTGATGGTCTGCTACGTGACCTTCGGCGGCATGCTGGCCACCACCTGGGTGCAGATCATCAAGGCGATCCTGCTACTGTCCGGCACCACCTTCATGGCCTTCATGGTGCTCAAGCACTTCGGCTTCAGCACCGAAGCCATGTTCGCCGCCGCCACTTCGGTACATGCCAAGGGCACTGCGATCATGGCGCCGGGCGGACTGTTGTCGAACCCCATCGATGCGATCTCCCTGGGGCTCGGCATGATGTTCGGCACCGCCGGCCTGCCGCATATCCTGATGCGCTTCTTCACCGTCAGCAACGCCAAGGAAGCCCGTAAATCGGTGTTCTTCGCCACCGGCTTCATCGGCTACTTCTACCTGCTGCTGATCGTGGTGGGCTTTGGCTCCATCGTGATGGTGGGCACCAACCCGGAATTCCGCGACGCGGCCGGCGCCATCATCGGCGGCGGCAACATGGTGGCGGTGCACCTGTCCCACGCGGTAGGCGGCAGCCTGTTCCTCGGCTTCATCTCCGCCGTGGCCTTCGCCACCATCCTCGCGGTGGTCGCCGGCCTCGCGCTCTCCGGTGCCTCGGCGGTGTCCCACGACCTCTACGCCTGCGTGATGCGCAAGGGCAAGGCCAGCGAGCGCGAGGAAATGCGCGTGTCGCGCTTCGCCACCCTCGGCATCGGCGTGCTGGCGGTGATCCTCGGCATCCTCTTCGAGTCGCAGAACATCGCCTTCCTCTCCGGTCTGGTGCTGGCCATCGCCGCCTCGGTCAACTTCCCGGTGCTGTTCCTCTCCATGTTCTGGAAGGGCCTGACCACCCGTGGCGCCGTCGCCGGCAGCGTGGCCGGTCTGCTGTCCGCCATCGTCCTGCTGGTGCTGAGCCCTGCGGTCTGGGTCAACGTGCTGCACCACGACAAGGCGCTGTTCCCCTACTCCAACCCGGCGCTGTTCTCCATGGGCCTGGCCTTCTTCAGCGCCTGGCTGTTCTCGGTGACCGACGCCTCCGAGCGCGCCAAGCAGGAACGCGGCCGCTACCTGGCGCAGTTCATCCGCTCCATGACCGGCATCGGCGCAGCCGCTGCAAGCCGCCACTGAACCCTTGCCAATCGGATGATGGATACAAGAACAATGAACCACAGCCGTACCGCTGCGCCGCTCCTTGCGGCGCTCACCCTGCCCTTCGCCACCTCGGCGCTGGCCGATTTCATCGAAGACAGCAAGGGCAGCCTGGAGCTGCGCAACCACTACATCAACCGCGACTTCCGCCAGGACGGCGCGCCCCAGTCCAAGGCCGAGGAATGGGGCCAGGGCTTCACCGCGCGCATCGAGTCCGGCTTCACCGAGGGCACCGTCGGCGTCGGCCTGGACGCCATCGGCGAGCTGGGCGTGAAGCTCGACTCCAGCCGCGACCGCCGCAACACCGGCCTGCTGCCCTTCGGCCCCACCAGCAAGGAGCCGGTGGACGACTACAGCGAACTGGGCCTGACCGGCAAGCTACGTGCTTCGAAGAGCGTGCTGCGCCTGGGCACCCTGCAGCCGTTGCTGCCGGTGGCCACCTACAACGACACCCGGCTGCTCTCCTCCACCTTCCAGGGTGGCATGCTGACCAGCCAGGAGCTCGCCGGCCTGACCTTCAACGGCGGCCGCCTGACCCGGACCAACCTGCGCGACTCCTCCAGCCGCGACGACATCGGCCTCGGCGCCGCCACCAGCGACGCCTTCGACTTCGCCGGCGGCACCTACGGGATCAACCCGCAACTGGCGCTCAGCTACTACTACGGCCTGCTGGACGACATCTACCGCCAGCAGTTCGTCGGCCTGGTGCACACGCTGCCGCTGTCCGGCGGCTACAGTCTGAAGAGCGATATCCGCTACTTCGACAGCCGCGGCGACGGCGTCGAGCGCGCCGGGGAAATCGACAACCGCAACTTCAACGGCATGCTCAGCCTGACCAAGGGGCCGCATCGCGTCAGCGCGGCCTGGCAGCAGCTTTCCGGCGACAGCGCCTTCCCCTTCCTCAACGGCGGCGACCCTTACGTGGTCAACCTGGTGACCTTCAATACCTTCACCCGCGCCGAAGAGGACTCCTGGCAACTGCGCTACGACTACGACTTCGCCGCCCTCGGCATCCCGGGCCTGACTTTCATGACCCGCTATGTCGATGGCCGCAACGTCAAGACCGCGACCGGCGACGACGGCGAAGAATGGGAACGCGACAGCGACCTGGCCTACGTGATCCAGAGCGGCACCCTCAAGGGCCTGAGCCTGCGCTGGCGCAACGTGACCTTCCGTTCCGGCAACGGCCTGACCACTGATCTCGACGAGAACCGCCTGATCCTCGGCTACACCCTGGCCCTCTGGTAAGGCGAGAGAACAACACACCCTACAAGACTTGAATCACGCCGGTGCCACTGCACCGGCCCTCACGGAGAAATCCCCATGAGTAACGCCACCACGCTGCAAAGCTTCATCGGCGGCCGCTGGATCGGCCAGCAAGGCGCCCAGGCACTGCGCAGTGCCATCGACGGCAGCACGATCGCCCGCGCCCACGAGGAAGCCCTGGACTTCTCCGAAGCCGTCGAATTCGGCCGCAAGCGCGGCATCGCCAGCCTCATGGCCCTGGACTTCCAGCAGCGCGCGGCGCGCCTCAAGGCCCTGGCGCTCTACCTCAACGAGCACAAGGAGCAGCTCTACACCCTGTCCCGTCACAGCGGCGCCACCCGCGCCGACAGCTGGATCGACATCGAAGGCGGCAGCAGCACCCTGTTCAGCTATGCCGGCGTCGGCGCCCGTGAACTGCCCTCTGGCAACATCGTCCATGAAGGCCCGGCCATGCCGCTGGGCAAGCAGGGCACCTTCGCCGGCACCCACATCCTGGTGCCGCGCGGCGGCCTGGCCGTGCACATCAACGCCTTCAACTTCCCGATCTGGGGGATGCTGGAGAAGTTCGCGCCGAGCTTCCTCGCCGGTATGCCCTGCATCGTCAAACCGGCCACTGCCACCAGCTACCTGGCCGAAGCCGCCGTGCGCCTGATGCACGAGTCCGGCCTGCTGCCGGAAGGCAGCCTGCAGCTGATCATCGGCGGCACCGGCGACCTGCTGGACCGCCTGCAGGGCCAGGACGTGGTGACCTTCACCGGTTCGGCCGACACCGCCGCCAAGCTGCGGGTGAACGCCAACCTGGTGCGCAACTCCATCCCCTTCAACGCCGAGGCGGACTCGCTGAACTGCGCCATCCTCGCCCCGGAAATCACCCCGGACGACCCGGAATTCGACCTCTTCGTCAAGGAAGTGGCCCGCGAGATGACCGTCAAGGCCGGGCAGAAGTGCACCGCCATCCGCCGCGCCATCGTCCCGGCCAAGCACATCGACGCCGTGGCCGAACGCCTGCGCGATCGCCTCTCCAAAGTCGTGGTCGGTGATCCCGCCGTGGAGGGCGTGAAGATGGGTGCCCTGGCCTCCCATGCCCAACAAGCCGACGTCACCGAGCGCCTGGACGCCCTGCTTGCCAGCAGCGACCTGCTGTTCGGCGCCCGTGATGGATTCGCCCCGCGCGGCGAAGGCGTGAACGAAGGCGCCTTCTTCGCCCCCACCCTGCTGCGTGCCCGCGACCCGCATGCCGAGGGTGGTGCTCATGACATCGAGGCCTTCGGCCCGGTAAGCACCCTGATGGCCTACGACGATATCGACGAAGCCATCGCCCTGGCCGCCCGTGGCAAGGGCAGCCTGGTGGCCAGCCTGGTCACCAAGGACCCGCAGGTGGCCGCCCGCGTGGTACCGCAAGCCGCCGCCCTGCACGGCCGCCTGCACATCCTGGATCGTGAATCCGCCGCCGAATCCACCGGCCACGGTTCGCCGCTGCCGGTGCTCAAGCACGGCGGCCCCGGCCGCGCCGGCGGTGGCGAAGAGCTGGGCGGCCTGCGCGCGGTGAAGCATTACCTGCAGCGCGCCGCCGTGCAGGGCTCGCCCACCATGCTGGCCGCCGTGACCCGCGAACACGTGCGCGGCGCCAAGGTGATCGAGACCGAGGTTCACCCGTTCCGCCGCTACTTCGACGAACTGCAGATCGGCGAATCCCTGCTGACCCACCGCCGTACCGTCACCGAGGCCGACATCGTCAACTTCGGCTGCCTGTCGGGCGACCACTTCTACATGCACTTCGATGAGCAGGCCGCCTGCGACTCGCAGTTCGGCAAGCGCATCGCCCACGGTTACTTCGTGCTCTCGGCTGCCGCCGGCCTGTTCGTTTCCCCGGGCGTCGGCCCGGTACTGGCCAACTACGGCCTGGACACCCTGCGCTTCATCACCCCGGTGGGTATCGGCGACACCATCCAGGCGCGCCTGACCTGCAAGCGCAAGATCGACCAGGGCAAGAAGAGCCCGAAGGGCGAGCCGCAGGGCGTGGTGGCCTGGGACGTGGAAGTCACCAACCAGCACGGCGAGCTGGTGGCCAGCTACGACATCCTCACCCTGGTGCTGAAACGCCCGGAAACCGTTTGAACCGAGTCGCTGCGTGAGTTGATGACCGGCCTTCGGGCCGGTCTTTTTTTGCCTGCCTTTTCCCTCGATGCGGCCCGCTTGTCTCCCCTCTCCCTCCGGGAGAGGGGTCGGGGGTGAGGGAATCCAGGCTGAGCGCGGAGCCTGCGATACCCATCATTTCCGCCTGACGTGCACGAAGCCGAATGGGGTGCCAGGTGCGGCCTAGAACTGCAACTCCAGCATATCCGCCAGGCGCCGATCATCGGCGTTGGTAGAGCGTGCGCAGGCTTTCAATGCCTGCTGCAGGCACTGGATGAAGCAACGCGCCGCCGGGTCCAGGGCCTGGTCGCGCAGGCGGATCAGGCTGATGTCGCCATCGGCCAGCGTCTCGTCCAGCTCCAGCGCCCGTACCCGGCCGCGCATGGGCTCGCAGAGGAGCATCGGCTCGGGTGAATAGCCGAGCAGCCCCGCATTGACGATCAGGCTGGTGAGCATGGCACTGGACTGGGCGCAGACGATGCGCCCGGGGCACACCTCGTAGCCGTGGCGGCCGAAGACTTCCTGCACCACCTGGTCGTAACCGGTCTGGGTGAAGTTCATCACCCAGTCCTGCTCCAGCAACTCAGCCAGTGACCGCGCCGCCTGCGACGGATGGCCTTCACGGGCGACCACCTTCATGCGGTAGCGGGCCAGGGGCTCGTGGATGAACTCCTGGGCCGGCAGCGCCCCCGCCGGCCCCAGGGCGAAATGCATCACCCCGCTGCGCAACAGGGGCAGGCTCACCGCCTGCAGGCCTTCATAGAGTTCCAGGCGGACCGCCGGCATCTCCCGGCGGAAGGCCTGCACGGCCGCCGCCAGCAGGGTCTGCCCGAACCAGGGGGTGACGCCCACGCACAGGCGCGCCGCCACCTCGCCGCGCAGGCTCGCCAGGTCGCGCTGGGCGTTTTCCAGCTGGCTGGCGATCTGCCTGGCGTGGGGCAACAGCACCAGCCCGGCCTCGCTGAGCCGCGCGCCGCCGGCATGGCGCATCAGCAGCGGCAGGCCCTGCTCTTCTTCCAGCTCGCGCAGCGCCCGCGTAATGGCGGCCTGGGACAGGCCGAGGCCACGGGCGGCCGCGCGAATCCCGCCGCCATCGGCGACCGCGATCAGGGCTTGTAGCTGGTGCAACTTCATGGGGATCTCCTGCCTGAACACCAAAGCGTGTCACGACAACTTTTTTGCGGCTTATGCCGGCCAGACGCGGGCGCTAGGTTAGGCCACCCGACCGACCCAGCCAACCGCGCGCAACTCAGGACAAGGACAACATGCAGACGTACCGTATCCACCCCGGCATCGCCGCCATCACTCCCGCCATGACCGAACTTCGCCGCGCCATACACGCCGAGCCGGAGCTCGGCTTCGAGGAGTTCGCCACCCGCGAGAAGGTTATCCGCCATCTGCGCGAATGGGGCTACGAACTGCACGACCTGGCCGGCACCGCCGTGGTCGCCACCCTGCGCAATGGCGAGGGCCCGATGCTGGGCCTGCGCGCGGAGCTGGACGCCCTGCCCATCCAGGAACAGAGCGGCCGCCCCTGGAGCAGCCGCGTCCCCGGCAAGATGCACGCCTGCGGCCACGACGGGCATACCGCGATGCTGCTGGCGGCGGCCTGCGAACTGGCACGCGAGCGCAATTGGCGCGGCACCCTGCACCTGTTCTTCCAGCCCGCCGAGGAAGGGCATGGCGGCTCCGGCGCCAAGCGCATGCTCGATGAAGGGCTGTTCCGCCTGTTCCCCTGCGACGCCCTCTTCGCCATGCACAACTTCCCCGGTATGCCGGTCGGCCGCTTCGGCGTCCTCGCCGGCCCCTTCATGGCCTCCTCCGACAGCGCCAGCATCGTCATCCACGCCAGCGGCGGCCACGGCGCCATGCCGGACAAGGCGGTGGACCCGGTGGTGATCGGTGCCTCGCTGGTGATGGCGCTGCAGACCGTGGTGTCGCGCAACGTGCCGCCCAGCGAGACGGCAATCATCACCACCGGCGCCTTCCTCGCCGGCGACGCGCCCAATGTGATCCCGCAGAGCGCCGAGCTGCGCCTGAGCATCCGCGCACTGAACCCGCAGGTCCGCCAGTTGCTCAGGCAACGCGTCCAGGCCCTGGCGGAAGGCCACGCGGCAAGCTTCGGCGCCAGCGCCGAAGTCACCTTCGACAACGGCTACCCGGTGCTGATCAACGACCCGCAGGCCAGCCGGTTGGCCACCGAGGTGATCCGCGACTGGCTGGGGGACGAGGGCCTGGCGGCGGGCGTGAAGCCCATCTGCGCCAGTGACGACTTCGCCTTCTGGCTGGAGGAGGTGCTCGGCTGCTACCTGCTGATCGGCAACGGCGAGGGCCACGGCAGCTGCGAGGTGCACAACCCCGGTTACGACTTCAACGACCAGGCCCTGCCACTGGGGGCCACCTTCTGGGTCAGGCTGGCACAACGCTTCCTGGCCTGACACGGACCTTCCCGAGGAACCACACGATGACAACAAGAACAACATCCTTCGACCTCAGCCAGGACAGCCCGCGACCGGTCAACCGCAAGGCCATCGCGGCGATCTGCCTGGGCAACGCCCTGGAGTTCTACGACTTCCTGGTCTATAGCATGCTGGCCACGCTCATGGCCCGGCTGTTCTTCCCCTTCGGCGACCACCCGCTGATCCCGCTGCTGCTGTCCCTCGCGGTATTCGGCACCGGCTTCGTCATGCGCCCCCTGGGCGCGCTGGTCATCGGTCTGTACGCCGACCGCGCCGGCCGCCGTTCCGCCATGCGCCTGACCCTCTGGCTGATGGCGATAGGCTCGCTGCTGTTCGCCATCGCCCCCACCTACACCCAGGCCGGCCTGCTCGGCCCGGCGGTGGTGATCCTCGCCCGCCTGCTGCAGGGCTTCGCCCTGGGCGGCCAGATCGGCACCTCCACCACCATGCTGATGGAGTACGCCGACAAGGACACGCGCGGCTACTACTGCAGCTGGCAGACCTTCAGCCAGAGCCTGGGCATCTTCTTCGGCGGCCTGCTGGTCACGGCGCTGAGCAACCTGCTGACGCCCGAGGCCATGGACAGCTGGGGCTGGCGGCTGATTTTCGCAGTGGGCATCCTCGCCATCCCGGTCAGCGAGTACATCCGCCACCGCCTGGAGGAGACCCAGGCCCACCGCGCGGCCAGCGCCAGGCCGCGGCCGGCGGAGATCAACCGCCTCGCGCTGCTGCTCGCCCACCCGCGCCAGCTGTGCGCCGGCATCCTGCTGGTGATCGGCGCCACCGTGCCCGTCTACATGATCCAGTTCTACCTGG
Source organism: Metapseudomonas cellulosilytica (assembly GCF_049334135.1). NCBI lineage: Bacteria > Pseudomonadati > Pseudomonadota > Gammaproteobacteria > Pseudomonadales > Pseudomonadaceae > Metapseudomonas > Metapseudomonas cellulosilytica. The sequence continues at coordinate 26,535 of NZ_JBHZGN010000039.1, forward strand.
CCAACCACGCCATCGGCGTGCTGGGCATGCCGCTGGGTGTCGGCACCTGGGCGGCCATAATCGCCTGCCTGCCCCAGTTGCTCCTGTCCGCCCACGCCGGCCGCCTGAGCGACCGCATCGGCCGGCGCAAGGCGATCTTCTGGCCCCTGCCCGTCCTCCTGCTGGCGGTCTACCCGGCCTTCCTGGTGATCAACCAGAATCCAGACATCAGCGTGCTGCTGGCGGTGGTGTTCCTGCTCAGCATCCCGCTGACCTACACCATCGTGCCGAACCTGGCGATCCTGCCCGAGCTGTTCCCGGTGGAAATCCGCGCCAGCGGCATGTCCCTCGCCTACTGCGTCGGCGTGGCCCTGTTCGGCGGCTTCGCGCAGTTCTTCGCCGCCGGCCTGGTGAGCCTCACCGGCAGTCCCAACGCGCCGGCCTGGTACATGTTCGGCGCTATCCTGCTGGCCCTGGTCGGCCTGAAACTGGCGCCGGAAACCGCCGGCAAGGAACTGGACTGAGACCTGTCCGTCCCGGCGGGTCGCCAGCCGCCGGGACGAGCGCCACCGCATGCCTTTCAGCGCCCCCCGAACCTCTTTGCGTATTCCTGATATCGCCCCCCTCCTCCCCGCCTTAACGTCCACTGGCCCGGCCACTGCGCCGGGGCGTGCTCACCACAACAAGAACAAGGCGAGGAAGAACACATGCTCAAACAAGGCGTACTCGGCTGGCCGCAGATAGCGGGGCTGGGGATTTCCCTGGTGATCGCCGGCCAGTTTTCCGGCTGGAACTACGGCCTGGCCGACAATGGCTGGGCCAACATGCTGCTGGCCACCCTGCTGATGGCCGTGCTGAGCGGTGGGCTGGCGCTGTGCATCAGCGAGCTGTCCACCGCCATGCCTCACGCCGGCGGCGTATTCGCCTACGCGCAAAGCGCCTTCGGTCCCTTCGTCGGCTATCTGGTGGGTTCGGCCTGCGCCATCGCGCTGACCATAGGCACCGGCGCTGCGGCCACCTTCGTCGCCTCCTATACGGAGTCGGTCTTCGGTTTCGGCGGCTGGCCGGTGAAGATCGCGCTGTTCGCCATCATCATCGGCATCCACATCCGCGGCGTGGGCGAAGCCCTGGGCGTCACCCTGCTGGCCGGCGCCATCGCCGCCGCCACCCTGCTGGTGTTCGGCGTGACCATGCTGCCCCAGGTCGATCCGGCCAACCTGCTCGGCGACTCCGGCGCCTTCGGCCAGTCCGTCAGCCTGCACGGCGTCTTCGCCTGCGTACCCTTCGCCATCTGGATGTTCATCTGCATCGAGCAGGTCAGCTCCGCCGCCGAGGAAGCGGCCAATCCGGGCCATGCCATGTCGCGCGGCATCGTCGCGGCGGTGGTGGTCCTGCTGCTGACCGCGCTGACCGTGCTGGTGAGCGCGCCGGGGGTGGCGGGCATCGCCGCGGTCGGCACGGCGGCGGACCCGCTGTACGCCGCAATGAGCCACAGCGGGCACTACGACGGTTCGAGCTGGCTGACCCTGCTGGTGGGCGGCGGCGCGGTCTGCGGCCTGCTCGCCACCTTCTTCTCGGTGGTCTACTCCGCCTCGCGGCAGCTTTACGCCCTGGCCCGCGATGGCTACTTCCCGGCGGCGCTGGCCAGGACCAACCGTCGCGGCTCGCCCTATGTCGCGCTGCTGTCGCTGGTGGTGGTCGGCCTGCCGCTGTCCCTGGTCAGTCCGGAGAAGCTGTTGCTGTGCATCGTCCTGCTGCTCAGCAGCTGCCACCTGTTCCTGTTCGCCGCCTATATCCGCATGCGCCGCAGCCACGCGCACCTGGTGCGCCCATTCCGGCTGCCCGGCGGGCCGGTGATCGCGAGCCTCGGCATGCTGCTGACCCTGGTGGTGATCGCCGCCTGCTTCCAGCTGGACGTGGAGATGCTCAGCGCCATTGCCCTGCTGGCCGTCGCCCTGATCTTCAACTACCTGGTGCGCGCCATGCGTGCCGGCAAAGTCCTCGCCACGGAGAAACCCGAGCATGTCTGAACAGAACCTTCTGCAACGCCGCCACCAGGTCATGGGCAGCCAGTCGCCGCTGTTCTACGACAAGCCGCTGAACCTGGTCCGGGGCCAGGGTGTCTGGCTGTACGACGAAGCGGGCAAACGCTACCTGGATGTCTACAACAACGTGCCCTGCGTCGGCCACTGCCACCCACGGGTGGTCACGGCCATGGCCGAACAGGCGGCAACCCTGAACATCCATACCCGCTACCTGAACGAGCGGATCGTCGCCTACGCCGAGCGTCTGACCGGTACCTTCGCCGACTCCCTGGACAGCGTGATGTTCACCTGCACCGGCAGCGAGGCCAACGAACTGGCGCTGCGCATGGCGCGCGCGAGCACCGGCAACCGGGGGGTGATCGTCAGCGACTACAACTACCACGGCAACACCACCACCCTGGCCGAGGTGACCACCGCCCTGCCCAGCTCCGAGCCCTTCTCGACCCACGCCCGGGCGGTGCCCATCCCCTGCCTGTACCGGGCGCCGGCGGGCACCAACGCCGAACAGCTGGCCGACCAGTACGTGGCCAGGGTGGCCGAGGCCATCGCTTCGCTGCAGGCCCAGGGCAGCGGCGTGGCGGCCATGCTGATCGACACCCTGTTCGCCAACGAAGGTATCCCGCGGGTGCCCGCCGGCTACATCGAGCGCATCGCCGAGCTGGTGCATCAGGCCGGCGGCCTGCTGATCGTGGACGAAGTGCAGTCCGGCTTCGGCCGTACCGGCGCACACATGTGGGGCCACCAGGCCCACGGCGCAACGCCGGACATCGTCACCCTGGGCAAGCCCATGGGCAACGGCTTCCCCCTCGCCGGCGTGGTGACCCGCCGCGAACGGGTCGAGGCCTTCGGCCGGAGCAACCTCTACTTCAACACCTTCGGCGGCTCGCCGGTGGCCGCAGCGGTCGGCATGGCGGTGCTGGAGGTGATCGAGGACGAACAACTGCTGCGCAACGCCAGCGACGTCGGCGGCCACCTCGCCGACGGCCTGGAACGCCTGGCCAGCCGCCATTCGATCATCGGTGACGTGCGCGGCAAGGGCCTGTTCTTCGCCGTCGAGCTGGTGCGCGATCGCCAGGACAAGACCCCGGCGGGCGCCGAAGCACGCCGCATCGTCAACCAGATGCGCGAGCGTGGCGTGCTGATCAGCAAGATCGGACCGGGCGACAACATCCTGAAAATCCGCCCGCCACTGGTCTTCTCCCGGGACGATGCCGACTACTTCATCGACACCCTCGACCGCGTGTTGAGCGAACTCTGAGGTCACCGCCATGAGCCATTTCCTCAACCTGAACCATGAACAGCAGCTGGCCAGCCTGCATCGCCTGGCGGCCTCGGCCCTGCGCCAGTGGGACGGCGAATACGTCGGCCTGGAACTGATCAAGTACCGCGAGAACGCGGTGTTCTGTGCCACCCGCGCCGATGGCCGGCGCAGCGCCCTGCGCATCCACCGCAAGGACTACCACTCCGAGGAGGCCCTGCGCTCGGAATTGGAATGGATGGAAGTCCTCGCCGCAGGCGGCATTGGCGTGCCGCCGATCATCCGCACCCGCAGCGGCGAGCACCTGGCCGAAGTGCACAGCGAAGAGCTCGCCGAGTCGCGCCATGTCGACATGCTCGGCTGGCTCGCCGGTACCCCCATAGGTTCGGCGGAGAACGGCCTGGAAGTGGACGCTGATGTGGCCGCGCTGTTCGCCGAGGCCGGCGCCGTGGCGGCGCGAATCCACCTGCGCTCGGCCCAGTGGCAGCAGCCCAACGGGTTCAGCCGCCACGCCTGGGACGAGGAAGGGCTGATCGGCGAGCGGCCGTTCTGGGGTCGCTTCTGGGAGCTCGACCTGCTCGATGCAGAGCAGCGTGAATTGCTGCAGGCGACCCGCCAGGCGGCACGCATGGACCTGCGCCGTTACGGCCGCAGCCTGGAGAATTTCGGCATGATCCACGCCGACCTGGTGCCGGAGAACCTGCTGCTGGACAATCGCCGCCTGCACCTGATCGATTTCGACGACGCCGGCTTCGGCTGGCACATGTTCGAGCTGGCCACGGCGCTTTACTTCTGCCTGGACGACCCGCACTACGCGGAGATCGAGGCCGCCCTGCTGCACGGCTACCAGGCGGTCAAGCCGCTGGGCGCAGCGGATCGTGCTACCTTGCCGCTGTTCCTGGCGCTGCGCGGACTCACCTACCTGGGCTGGATCCACACCCGCCGGGAGAGCCGCACGGCCGAAGAGCTGGCGCCCCTGCTGATCGAACGCGCCTGCCGTCTGGCACGGGCCTACCTCGACCAGCGCGGCTGAGCGCCTGGCAGGCACAGCCAAGGAACTGGCGCGCTGGGCAATGACGACAGCGCGTCGGTCGGCCAGGATGCCCTGGCAGGCCTCAATACCAAGGTGAGCCACCATGACAGGCATAGCCCGACATCGGGCATCCGATTCGGACGAACTGGCCGGCGCCCTCACCGGCTGGTGCCAGGACTACACCCAGCTCGGTCGTGGCAGGCTGCAGGCTGAGCTGCTGCATGTGCAGCTCCCGGAAGCCTCGCTGATCTACGAGCACTCCAACCTGCACCTGCACGAGAACATGGCGCCGCCGGACGGCGAGCTGGTGTTCGGCATTCCGCTGTCGATCTCCGCGGACGCGCGCTTCAACGGCCACGCGCTGTGCCTCGATACCTTGCTGGTCCTGGAAGGCGGACAGGAAATGGAAATCTGCGCCCCCGGCGAGATCGGCATGCTGGGTCTCACGGTCAGCCGGCAGCTCCTGGATCGGGTACTGGACGCCCATGAGCAAGACCTGCTGCACCGGGCCCTGACGCGTCGCCGACTGGAGATCGCCCCGGCCGTGGCCGCGGAACTGCGGCGCGAGCTGCATGACTCCATCGGCGCGTTCGAGCGTGGCGAACGCGACCCGCGGGTGGCCCGCCACGGCAATGCCGCGGTGATGTCGATCCTCGGCCTGGCGATACAGGGCCTCGACGAGCGCCTGCATGGCCAGGGCGGACGCCTGGCACCGAATCCGCGCGCGCTGGAGCAGCGGCGCCGCCTGGTGCTGGCGGCGATCGACATCATGCAGGACAACCTCGCCGAGCCATTGTCGCTGCTGGAGCTGTGCCGGGTGCTGAACACCAGTCATCGCACGCTGCAGTACGGCTTCCAGCAGATCTGCAAGGCCACGCCCCAGCAGTTCTTCCTCTCCCTGCGCCTGGCCGAGGCGCGCCGCCGGCTCAAGCTCGACCCGCAGCAGAGCATCACCACCCTGGCGCTGGACCTCGGCTTCGCCAGCTCCAGCCACTTCTCCTCGCTCTACAAGCGGCTCTACTCCGAGCAGCCCTCCGCCACCGGCCGCCGGCCCTAGGCCTGCGCCGCCAATCTGGCACGCAGCATCAAGCCCTTGGCAAGCAGGCTCAAGGCCAGCCCCGGGCAACTCCTTAGTATCCGGTCGCAGAAACGCAGCCCTGCCAATACCTACAAAAAGGAAGTCTTGCGATGAAGCGGTCCGCCCTGTTCCGAGTTTCCACCCTTGCCCTGCTGGTGAGTGCCGCCACCCAGGCGGGTGCCTACGAGCTGTACGCCGACGACGACACCCACCTGAATGCCGACCTGGAGGCCGTGTTCGGCCTCTTCCACAGCCAGGAAAACTACGCCATCACCGGTTCCAAGAGCGAAGGGTCATCGTCCTGGCGCGAGGGCTACGCCAAGTACGGCATCAGCTTCGACCAGGGTCTGGCGGGGGCCGGCACCAGCTATGGCAAGTTCAACCTGCTCAGCTCCGGCACCTGGGGCGATGGCGATGCCGCGGGCTTCACCGACGGTTCCGAGCGCACCACCAAGATCGAGGACGCCTACCTGGGCTGGCGCTCCGGCAGCCTGTTCGAGGCCCTGGGCGAAGACGGCGTGGACGTCTCCTTCGGCCGGCAGAACCTCATGGTCGGCGACGGTTTCCTCATCAACGGCGACGCCCTGAACCTCGGCAAGGGTCTCGCCGACGGCGAGTTCAACCGCGGCGGCGCCTATTGGCTGGCCGCGCGCAAGGCCTTCGACCAGACCGCCGTGCTGCGCCTGGGCGGCAAGGACGGCCTGCGCGGCGACCTGATGTGGCTGAAGTCCGACAACCGCGCCCAGGCCAAGCCCGAGCTATGGGTGGGCACCCTGGAGCATGTGTCCGAGGCCGGCACCCTGGGCCTGACCGCCATCGACATCCGCGACATCGACGAAGAGTTCGCCAGCCCCTTCCAGGCCGAGCGCGATGGCATGAAGACCTACAGCGTGCGCGGCCAGGGCAATGCCGGGGTGGAGAACCTGTTCCTGTCCGGCGAATACGCCCGGCAGGACAAGAAGGAGGTCGACGATGAGGACGCCTGGTACCTGGAAGCCGGCTGGACCTTCGCCGATGTGGCCTGGAGCCCATACGTCAGCTACCGCTACAGCCGCTTCTCGGAAGGTTACGACGCGCTGTTCACCGGCTTCAGCCGTGGCTATGGCACCTGGTTCCAGGGCGAGGTGGCGGCCAACTACGCCGGCCCCTTCAACACCAATACCCAGGTCCATCACGTCGCCTTCAAGGTCTCGCCGCTGGAGAACCTGAGCCTCGGCGCACTCTGGTTCGACTTCAACACACTGGACCGCGACCTGGGTAACACCGACGGCCGCGAGCTGGACCTCTACGCCGAGTGGGCGGTAAGCGACAACCTGATCGTCATGCCCCTGGTCGGCCTCTACCAGCCGGACCGGAGCGCCGAGGAAGGCGGCACCCAGATCGGCAACGACGACCGCAATCTGTACAGCCAACTGGTGTTCGTCACCACCTTCTGAACCCCTCCGGGGCGGCGACGCCCCGGCTTCTCCAAGCCGCCGTCCACATGTCCAGCCCAAGCTTCAGCATCCAAAGCAAGATCACCCTGCTGGCGAGCCTCTGCCTGATCCTGGTGGTGGGCCTGCTGGTCGGCCTGTCGCTCTACCAGACCCGCGCCAGCACCGAACGGGTCAAGGATTCCAGCGGGCGCATGCTCGCCGAGGCCGCCCGCCTCAACCTGCAGGCCCAGGGCAAGCTACAGGCGCTGCAGATCCAGCGCAGCTTCACCCGCACCCACGAGTACGGCCTCGGTCTGGCGCGCCACTTGCTCTACCTGCGCGAGCGCGCCGCCCGTGGCGAGATGACGCCGCAGGACCTGCGCGCAGCCCTCGCCGCCGAGTTGCGCAAGGCCGTGGAGCAGCGCCCGGAACTGCTCGGCCTGTTCCTGATCTTCCAGCCCGACGCCCTGGATGGCCGCGACGCGGAGTTCCGTGGCCGCGGCGACATCGGCAGCAACGATGCCGGGCGCTTCGCCCTCTACTGGCTGCAGGCCAGACCGGGCGAGCTGCAGGCCGTGCCGGGCGATGAAAAGCTGCTGGCCGACACCTCCCCCGGCCCGAGCGGCGCCCCCTTCAACGCCTTCTTCACCTGCCCCCGCGACAGCGGGCAGCTGTGCCTGCTGGAGCCCTACTTCGACGAATCCTCGGGCAGCCGCAAGCTGGTCACCAGCATCGCCTTCCCGCTGCTGGAGAATGGCAAGGTGCTGGCGGTGATCGGCCTCGACATCAGCCTCGACAGCCTGCAACAGGATGCCCTCGCCAGCAGCCGCGAACTCTACGAGGGAAACGGCCGCGTCAGCATCGTCAGCCCCTCCGGACTGGTCGCCGGCCATAGCCAGGACGCCGCCCAGCTCGGCAAGCGCCTGCAGGAGGTATTGCCGGAGCAGGCCGCCGGAGTCCTCGCCTACCTCGGCCGCGGCGAGCCCCACGCCTTCACCGACCAGGGCCGGATCAGCGTGCTCGAACCCCTGGTGCCCATCGCCGGCGCCAGGCCATGGGGCGTGTTGCTGGGCGTGCCGCAGCAGGTCCTGCTGGCCCCGGCCGAGCGTCTCAAGGTGCAGATGGACGACGAGCGCCTGCGCAGTTCGGCCCTGGAGTTCGGTCTGGGTTCGGTGGCCGCCCTGCTGGGTGTACTGCTGATCTGGCTGGCAGCACGGGGCGTCACCCGCCCGCTGCTGCGCCTGGCCGGGATGCTGGAGGACATCGCCGATGGCGAAGGCGACCTCACCCGCCGCCTGACCTACACCCGCCGCGACGAGCTGGGCCGACTGGCGCTCGCCTTCGACCGCTTCCTCGACAAGCTGCAGCCGGTGATCGCCAAGGTCCAGGGCACGGTGCGCGACGCCCGCGATACCGCCGACCAGTCGGCGCACATCGCGCGCCAGACCAGCGAAGGCATGCAGCAGCAGTTCCGCGAAATCGACCAGGTGGCCACCGCCCTGCACCAGATGTCCGCCACCGCCAATGCTTCGGCCCAGAGCGCGGCCCAGGCCGCCGACGCCGCGCGCCACGCCGACCAAGCCAGCCGCGAAGGGCTGGAGGTGATCGCCCGCACCACCGGCGCCATCCAGGCCCACGCCCGGGACATGAGCGAGGCCATGGCCCAGTTCCAGGCCTTGGCCCGGAGCAGCGAGCAGATCGGCTCGGTGCTGGAGGTGATCCTGTCGATCGCCGGGCAGACCAATCTGCTGGCCCTCAATGCGGCCATCGAAGCCGCCCGCGCCGGTGATGCGGGACGCGGTTTCGCAGTGGTGGCCGATGAAGTGCGCAGCCTGGCCAGGCGCACCCAGGACTCGGTGGAGGAAATCCACCATGTGATCGAGAGCCTGCAGAATGGCACCCGCGACGTGACCCGTGCGATGCAGGGCAGTCACGGCCTGGCCCAGGACAACGTCGGCCAGGTGCAGCAGGCGGTGGTCGCGCTGGAGCGCATCGGCGAAGCGGTCAACCTGATTTCCGAAATGAATCTGCAGATCGCAAGTGCCGCCGAGGAGCAAAGCAGCGTCGCAGAAGAAATCAATCGCAACGTCGAGGCCATCCGCGACGTCACCGAGTCGCTGTCCGGCCAGGCCGAGCAGTCGGCCAGGGTGAGTCGCCAGCTCAATGAACTTGCCAACCATCAGCAAGGGCTGATGCAGCAGTTTCGCGCCTGAGGCTCACAAGGCCAAGGTGCTTCATCAGGCAGCCCCGCTGCCATTCCCCGTCGCCACCGGCCTGAAGGGTTACCGCCCCGACTGGTCGGTGGCACTCCCGACTTCCGCCATGGCACCTGTGACCGGCACCCGGGGCACCCGCGTCATCACAAAAAACCTACCTGCCGCAGAAGTCTCCATGCATCCACTTCGCAAAGCCCTGCACAACGAGCTGCACTCGCGTCCGTCGATCTATTTCCGGGATCCGGCCCACGTCTATCACTTCGCCTTCGCCGATGCCGAGGAGGTGTGCGACACGCTGGTGGAGCGCCTCAACCAGGCCGCCGACGCGCCCCTGGCCACCAACGGTTCCCAGGGTCTGCTGCGCATGGGCGAGAACACCCTCAAGTGGGAGCGCCACACCGAATTCTTCACCCTCACGCTGGTGGCGCCGCGCACGCCCGGCGGCGACTACTGGCCGCCCCTGCCCGAGGCCCTGGAGAAGCTGGTGGCCGAGCATCGCCACCTGCTGATCAATGCCGACCAGGTGCTGGTGGAATCGGAAGCGGACTGGGCCGGCGACACGGCCGCCTATGGCTTCAAGGACCCGTCGGGCTCCAACCTGGGTGGTGGCGATGCGGTGGCCTGGTCGGACTTCCGCCTCACCGAGGCCGGCGTGAACCGCATCCTCCTGGTCAATCGCCGGCTCAACGCCTATCGCCTCGGCCGGATGATCCGCCGCCTGCTGGAGATCGAGACCTACCGCATGATGGCCTCCCTCACGCTGCCCGTGGCCCAGGCGGTGAGCCTGCAGTTGCGGGAGTACGACAAGGAACTGACCGGCCTTTCCGACCGCAACGCCGAGGGCAAGAGCAGCGCCAAGGCGCTGTCGGCGGATATCGCCTCCCTCTCGGCGCGCATCGTGCGCAGCACCGCACGTACCCGGCAGCGCTTCAGCGCCACCGAGGCCTATGCGCAGATCGTCTTCGAACGCATCAATGAACTGCGCGAGACCCATGTCGGCGACTGCCAACGCCTGGGCGTGTTCATCGAACGGCGCTTCCGCCCCACCGTGCGCTACTGCGCCGCCACCGACCAGCGCCTGGTGCGCCTGGGCCAGAGCGTGGCCAACCTGGGCGACCTGCTGCAGGCGCGGGTTCAGGTGGAAGTGGAGGAACAGAACTCCGAGATCCTGCGCAGCCTGAGCGCCCGCGCCGAAACCCAGATCAAGATCCAGAAGGCGGTGGAGGGCCTGTCCATCATCGCTATCAGCTACTACCTGCTGAGCCTGTTCAAGCTGTTCTACGGCGGCCTCCACACCCTCGGGCTGGATGTCTCGGCGAAGACCGCGATCCTGGTGATGACGCCGGTGGCGGCGCTCATCCTCGGCGGGATCTTCCTGCGGATCAGGAAGGCGAAGGGGCATTGACGGCGGAAATCACATCCCGCGGACCGAGGCGTAGGGTGGATGTCGCTTTTCACATCCACCAGCGAGGCCGAGCCCGGCACCAATGGTGGATCGGTGAAGCGTGATCTACAGGGCTGGTGCACCGTGTGGGCGCCACGTCAGGCAAGGGTGGATGTCGCTTTTCACATCCACCAGCGCGGCCACGCCCGGCACCGATGGTGGATCGGTGAAGCGTGATCCACCCTTGTATCTCGACTAGCGTCCTTTCAAAGAGCGATAGTCCCCGACTGATCATCGGGGGAGGGTCAGGAAGCCGTATCCACCCTTAGGCCTCGAGCTTGCGA